>DBDO01000220.1:8047-20242 GCA_002293605.1 Desulfovibrionaceae bacterium UBA930 | reverse complement strand
TTCCATAACGAGGACAACGGCTACAGCGTGCTGCGCATGCGGGTGCAAAGCAAGGCAGACCCCGTCACCGTGGTGGGCAGCATGCCCGCGCCCCAGCCCGGCGTCGGCCTGACCGTGACCGGCGTCTGGGTCAATGACGCGCGCTTCGGGCGGCAATTCAAGATGGAGAGCTTTGAAACCCTGCTACCCGCGACCCTGGAGGGAATCAAGCACTACCTGGGCTCGGGCCTGATCAAGGGCATCGGCAAACGCATGGCCGAGCGTATTGTCGAGGCATTTCGCGAAGAAACCTTTACCGTGCTGGACAGTGACCCGGACCGGCTCACCAGGGTAAAGGGTATCACCCCCCGGCTGGTAGGCGATATCAAGGCAGCCTGGGCCGAACACCGGGGCATACGGGATTTAATCATGTTCCTGCAACCGCACGGGGTCTCCACCTCCTATGCGGTGCGCATTTTCCGGCATTACGGAGCGGACGCCCTGGCCGTAGTGCGCGAAAACCCCTATCGTCTGGCCATGGATATTCACGGCATCGGCTTTGTCACGGCCGATGCCGTGGCCATGAAGCTCGGCTTTGCGCCGGACAGCGATCTGCGGGCCGAAGCCGGTATGCTCTACGTACTGCGCCGGATCAGCGAAGACGGCAACGTCTTTTATCCCTATGAAGAACTGGTGCATCAGACCGCCGATGAACTGGGAGTGGAAGCGGAAACCGTACGCCGGGCCGTGCGCTCCCTGGAACAGGAAGAGCGCGTGGTGATCGAGGAGTTGGAAGAGGAAGGGGCGGAGGGGCGGAGCGAGCCTTTCAAGGCCGTATATCTGGCCCGCTATCATCACTATGAAAGCGGTATCGCCCATTATTTCAAGCGTATCCTGCGCTCGCCCAAGTCAGTGCGCTTTTCCGAACCCGAAAGCCTGCTTTCCGGCGTACTTTCCATGCTGCCGCTCGCCCTGGCGGAAGAACAGGTGGAAGCCGCGCGCGCCAGCCTCTCGGATAAAATTCTGGTGGTCACGGGCGGGCCGGGCACGGGCAAGACCACGGTCATCAATGCCATCATCAAGCTTTTCGAACAAAAAAAGGCAAAAATCCTGCTGGCCGCCCCCACGGGCCGGGCCGCCAAGCGCATGGCCGAAACCGCTGAGCGCGAGGCAAAAACCATCCACCGTCTGCTGGAATACAGCCCGCGCGAAGATGGCTTTGCGCGCAATGAGGACAACCCCCTGGCCTGCGGCCTTCTGGTAGTTGACGAAGCCTCCATGCTGGACACCATGCTCATGTATCACCTGATGAAGGCCGTGCCCCTTGGCGCTACCCTGGTCTTTGTGGGCGATGTGAATCAGCTGCCCTCGGTCGGTCCCGGCAACGTGCTCAAAGACATCATCGCCTCGCAAAGCGTAAGCGTGGTCCGCCTGACGGAAATCTTCCGCCAGGCCGCGGAGAGCGAAATCATCGTCAACGCCCACCGTATCAACCAGGGCGAGGTTCCTCCCCTGCAAAACGTGCGCGAGGGTCTTTCCGATTTCTACTTTATCCGCCAGGAAGAGCCGGAACAGGCCGCCGACATGATTGTGGATCTGGTGCGCAATCATATTCCGCGCCGCTTCGGCTTTGACCCTGTGGACGACATCCAGGTGCTCACGCCCATGCACAAGGGCGCGGCGGGCGTTGCCCTGCTCAACCAGCGCCTGCAGGAAGCCCTGCTGCGCGGCAAAGAAGGGGAAAGCCTGCAACGCGGCGAACGGCGCTTTCGCCTGCACGACAAGGTCATGCAGGTGCGCAACAACTACGACAAGGATGTCTTTAACGGCGATATCGGCCGCATTTGCTACCTCAGCAGCGAACAGCGCGAGCTTACCGTGCGTTTCGAAGAGCGCAATGTGCTCTATTCCTGGGAAGAGCTGGACGAAATCACCCCTGCCTATGCCATTTCAGTGCATAAGTCCCAAGGCTCCGAATATCCGGCTGTGGTCATGCCTGTGCTGACCCAGCACTATATGCTCTTGCAACGCAACCTCGTCTATACCGGCATCACCAGGGGCAAAAGACTGGTCGTGCTGGTGGGATCGCCCAAAGCCATGAGTATGGCGGTGCGTAATAACAGAATGCACAAACGCTTCACCTGGCTGGCCAGACGCCTGACCGGGGAGTTGCGGTAGGTTTTCTTTCTCAGCTTCTCATGTCTGGCTTGGATGTGAAAGCCAGAAAAGGCAAACGTCTTGAAAGTGTTCCGCCTGCTATCATGGATGAAGTGCTTGCCCGAATTGCCCCCATCTTTTTGTAAAACAATCCTTGCGCATACTTGTGCTGTAGGTTACATAGAAAATCCAATACAACAAGAGCCACCTTTTACCCTTTGGAGGCAGGCATGAACAGGCCGGGGCTTGGATTCTATGAAAACCTCTTTCTAGATGCGCTGGACAAGCATGAATTCGGCAAGGCCCTCAGCAGAGGCACTATACTGAAAGATATGGGCTATGATGGGACTAACAAGGATTCCATTGCAATATATAATGATACCGTAGCCTCTTTATGTGCAAAAGAAATTGTTGAAACGGCGCGCGGCTCCGGAGGCGGCGCGAAATATTCCGGCAAGTATTTTGAAAATGAAAAGGTCGTTTACGAACCCATCAGTGAATATCTCAGCAAGACCTTTCGCGCCAAGCTTGACCCTGCGATCAGTGACAGACATTTTTTATTCGAAGAAACGCATTCCAATAAAAAGCAGATTCAAAATGAAGGGAAATGGATTAATCCTGATTTTTTGCTAATCTGGCATGAAAAATATAAATACAGCACGCCGCGGCAACTTATCAAAACAGCGAGCTTTGAAATCAAAAATGATTATCGGCAATATGTTACCGGCGTGTTTGAAGCGGTCAGCCACGCCCGCTTTGTCAATAAAAGCTATCTCGTCATTTGTGATTTTTGCGATGGAGACTACAAAAATATAGAGCAAAGGGTGCTGCTTGAATGCAGAAGACTGAATATCGGCCTTATCAGCTATTACCACCCAACGCTTACGGAAAGTTTTCAGATTGTCTTTGAGCCGGAAACGCATTTTCCTGACCCTGCGGACAGCGATGCCTTTTTATCCGCCCATCTGAGTCTCAAAAAATTGGGGGAAATTCAACACTGGTTGAGTTGACGCTTTCGTGCCCCTTAGCGGTAAATCGCCAGCATCTCCGGCACCCCCCCCCGTCCGGAGCCTGTGCGGCTTATGGAGCGCCTCACGGTGAAATGCTTGCGCTCGGCTGTGGCGTATAATTCGCGCGTATCCTTTGTATCGTGATTGCTCAGTATAAGCGTTATGCCCCTGTGCTGCGCCGCCTGCGCAAGCCCGGCAAGATCCCGCTGGTCCTGCGCGGAAAAGGCCTTTCCTGCATAGGATGTAAAGTTTGCTGTTACCGAAAGCGGAACATAGGGAGGATCGCAGTAAACCACATCACCGGGGAGCAGTTCAGCGAAAAGCTCTCTAAAATCCTTGCACACAAAGCGTGTTTCCGTTTCCTGCGTTTTGCGGTAAAAATCCTGAAGTTCCCGGAGCGGAAAATAGGGGCTGGCGTACCTTCCGAAAGGGACGTTGTACCCCCCTCCGGAGTTGTACCGGACAAGCCCGTTATAGGCGTGCCGATTTAGATAGAGCAGCAGGGCGCTCCGTACCCTGGCCTCGCTTGCGGCGTTAAACTCCTCCCTCAAGGCGAGAAAACGCTCTTTGGCGTTATTTTCCCGCGTGAAGAAGCTGCGGCAATAGGTGATAAAACTTTCGCCCTCCTCCTGAAGCTGCCGGTACAGGGCGATGAGATCCTGATTGATGTCGCAGATCAGGGCCTTTGCGGACGGGACATTCAAATAGACCGTGCAGGACCCCGCAAAAGGCTCAACAAAGCGGGAATGTCGGGGAATCTCTTCCAGGATTGCATCCAGAACCCGGTACTTGCCCCCGGCCCACTTCAAAAAAGCTTTTCTGCGCACAACACCCTCCACTCACAGATCTATCTGTCCTTCGTCCCCGCCGACTGTACCCGAAAGCCCTAAGCGGCACAACGCCAGGGCTTTGCCCCGAAAGTCCGCCATTCTTCTCTGGACTTTCTCTTACCTTCTGTGCCAAAATGAGAGAGCTGCAGGTCAGGTCCGCCTGCCCGCAGGCTTTGCTGTTTTCCCACCCTTGCCGTAACGAGTCCTATGCATGAGCACCCTTACATGGCGTCATAAAGACCTGCTGGACACCGAGAATCTGTCCCCGGCAGAGATCCTGCACCTGCTTGACGCCGCAGCCCAATTTGAAGAAATCAACACACGGCCCGTGAAAAAAGTACCGACCTTGCGTGGCAAGGGCGTCATTCTTTTTTTCGCAGAAGCCAGCACCCGCACAAAGACCTCCTTTGATGTCGCGGCCAAGCGCCTTTCCGCCGACAGCTTTTCCCTGGCCAAATCAGGCAGCAGCCTGAGCAAGGGGGAAAGCCTCAAAGACACAGCCCTTACCCTGGAGGCCATGGCCCCGGATATTATCGTCATTCGGCACTCCTCAAGCGGGGCTGCCGCCTTTCTTGCCGAACGTCTTGCCTGTTCGGTCGTCAATGCCGGCGATGGCTGGCACGCCCACCCCACCCAGGCCCTGCTCGATGCCTATACCCTGCGCAAGCACTGGCAGGGAAAGATGCAGGGCAAAAGCGTGACCATTCTCGGCGATATCACGCACAGCCGGGTCGTGCGTTCCAATATTCATCTGCTGACCCGCCTCGGCGTCAAGGTGCGCCTGTTCGGACCGCGCACCCTGTTGCCCAGGGGCGTGCACAACTGGCCTGCCGAAGTGGCGGGCAGTCTGGAAGACGCCGTAAAAAATGCCGATGCCGTCATGTGTCTACGTTTGCAGTTAGAGCGCCAGCAGGCCGGGCTGCTGCCGGACCTTTCGGAATACGCCTCCCGCTTCTGTCTGGACCAAAAACACCTGGAACTGGCCGCGCCCGGCGCGCCGGTACTGCACCCCGGCCCTATCAACCGGGGGCTGGAAATATCCTCCGCCCTTGCCGATGCCCCGCAAAGCCGCATTCTCTATCAGGTGGCGGCGGGCGTGGCCGTGCGCATGGCCGTGCTCTTCACCTTGGGAACGCGCAATGAAGCTCCGTAGCGGCTATGAAAGCATATCGCCTTGTCCATAACGCCCTGCTCATGTCTCCTGACGGCAACAAGGACCGTTTCGCTTCAGGGCTGTTTGCGCCGGACGGCGCGCTTGTGCAGGGCTCGCTTCAGGACAGGGCGCTTGCGGCAGGGTCCCGCCCTCCCGAGCAGCACCTTGAAGGCGCTTTTCTTTTTGGCAGTTTTTTCTGCCGGACGGTCAAAAACTTTTGCAAGCCCTTGCGTCCCAGTCCGGGCGCATTTCCATCCCGAATGAAAGCCGCGCATAAGCCGTGCTCAAGCGCGGTTTGAGGAGTTTTTCCATGTCAAACATACACGAAGGTGCAAAGCCCCGAAGCGTCCTGCATATAGCGAACGCCATCATTCCCTGTCTGGACCCGGATCGTCTGAGCGAAGTGCTGGCTGTTGACGGGCGCATTATCGCCTGCGGCCCGTCCGGCAGCCTGGATATCCCCACGCAGGCGGAGCGCGTGGATGCCCAAAAACAGCGCCTCTTTCCCAGCTTCATCGATGCCCACACCCATTTGCGCGAACCGGGCCACGAGTACAAGGAAGACATTGCGTCCGGTCTGAGCGCGGCGGCACACGGAGGCTTTGGGGCGGTGCTTGCCATGGCCAACACCAAACCGGTCAACGACAGCGCCTCGGTCACCCGCTACATGCTGGAAAAAGCGGCCCTGCACCATCCCAAAGGCCCCCGTCTGCTGCCTGTGGGCGCGCTTACCGTGGGGCTTGAGGGCAAAGAACTCGCCGCAATGGGCGAGCTTGCAGAAGCGGGCTGCGTGGCCTTTTCCAATGACGGTCGCCCGGTGAGCAATACGGAAATTTTCCGGCGCGGCATGGAATACGCCGCCCAATGGGGTCGAATCGTCATCGACCACTGCGAAGATGAATTCCTGGCCAAAGACACACACATGAACGAGGGCGCTCGCTCCTGCGCCCTCGGCGTAAAAGGCCAGCCCACGGTCGCCGAAGCCCTGCACGTGGCGCGAGACATACTGCTTTCGGAATATCTGAACATTCCCGTGCACCTCGCGCATATCAGCAGCAGCCAGTCCGTGGAGCTAATCCGCTATGCCAAGGAACGCGGAATTAAGGTCAGTGCGGAAACCTGTCCCCACTACCTTGTGCTGGACGAATCGCGCATCGGGCACTATGACACGGCGGCCAAAGTGAACCCGCCCCTACGCACCCCGGCAGATGTGGAAGCCTTGCGCGCAGCCGTACGCGAGGGGCTCTTTGATATTTTTGTTACGGACCACGCCCCGCACGCCGCACATGAAAAGGAGCAGCCTCTTGATGAAGCCCCGAACGGGCTTATCGGGCTTGAGACCGCCCTGCCCCTGACCTATGCCCTGGTCCGCCAGGGAATCCTTTGCGAAAAAGACTTCATTCGCATGTGGCATACCGGCCCTGCCCGGATTTTCAATATCTCCGTCAATACCTTTGCCCCCGGAGACCCGGCGGACTTTTTCCTGTTCGACCCGGATATCGAATGGACGCCAGGCCGCGACACCCTGCACTCCAAAAGCCTCAATACCCCCTTCCTCGGGTGCCCCCTGCGGGGGAAGGTGACGGCGCATTGGCTTGGTGGCTGCGAAATGCTATGCTATTCTGGCACTACGCAAACGGCATAGTGCATACACATAAGGAGGACCTGATGCCGCAGCCTTCATTTAAGGACGCCATCACCATAGCGAAAACCATCATGCGCAACGGTTTTGACGCCCATGTGGTCAATACCCCCTTGCAGCATGAGCTGATTGAAGCTCTCGACAGTTATGAAATAGATCTTGCCACTGACGCGGACTTTGAAGAACTGGCCAAGCTCTTTCCTGGCATTGTCCGCGTTCAGGACAACCGCTACCCCGCGCTCATGGGCTCCATGCAGGAAGACGGCTACTTGTACCGCTTCTACCACATGAACGTGTCAGAAGACTCCCTGCCGGAAAACTGCCTCACCCGTCTCACGCCCACCATGCTGCACCGCATGGCCAAAGCGGGCAAACTGCCGCGAACCCTGATCAACGGCATAGCTTCCCTGGCACCGCAGAATGTGGACGGCACCTACGGATTTGACGATTTTTCCACCGGCTGCATCCGCTTTGAGGGGCAGCCCGATGAAACCCTGCGCAGCAACTATTTGCTGGGCATTCGGGCCATGCGTTTCGCAGCCAACTACGACCTGCCCATTGACCCCAATACCTGGATGAGCATCGTCCGTTCGAATTCCCTTGTGCTCGACTATGTGCCCAGTTCACACATTATGGACGAATGGCGTAAAGTTGAGGCTGAAAACATGTGGAAATTCGTGCGCATGCTTTTTGACAGCCAAATTCTGCACGGCTTTATACCCGAAATAGCGGGTCTTTCCCGGGTGCAGCAAACCCGCAACGACTCGGGGGTGGAAGAAAATGTGCTCGAACACAGCATCCAGTGCGTGCGCTGCTACCCGGAAGGCGAATTTCACTATGACTGGTACGGCACCTTTGCCATGCTCTTCCACGATGTGGGCAAGCTCTATACCTCGGAGTTCTATCAGGGCCGCTGGACCTTTTACGAACACCACCGCGTCGGGGCCAAGGTAACGCGCAAGATTCTGCGCAGACTGCATATGCTCCCCGAAGACATCGAGCTGATCTGCCACCTGGTGCGCAACCATATGCGCTTTTCCTTCATGATGACGGACAAGGGCATCCGGCGCTTCAAGGCCCTGGATGAATACCCCAGGCTGATCGAAATGTCGCGGGCCAACATCAATGCGCGGGAGGACAACTACACCGCCTTCAACCATAATACCAAGTACCTGGAGCGGGCCGAAACCCCGGAGCAAATGCTGGAACCCCTGCTCAACGGCAACGAGATCATGCTCTTTACCGGCTTAAAGCCCGGCCCTATTGTCGGGCATATCCGCAACGCCCTGCTCACGGCCCAGATCGCGGGAGAGGTCAACACCAGGGACGAGGCTATCGCCTTTGCCCGCAGCATGGCCGAAGCGCAACAGTAATATCCTTTCGGATACAAATTGTTTCCGGCAATTTGTATCCGAAAGCCGAATGCCTTTGTTCACTGTTAGCATTGAAAGGGAACAGCCATGAATATCGGATATATAGGACTCGGCCTCATGGGAAAATCCTGCGCGCTCAACCTGATGAAGGCCGGGCACAGCCTCTTTGTCTGGGCGCGCCGTCCCGAATCAGCCAAAGAGCTGCTGGAGCGCGGCGCAACATGGTGCGGCAGCATTGCCGAAACAGCTGCCAAATGCGAAATTCTCTTCCTTAACGTAACCAACACGCAGGATGTGGAAGGGATTTTGTTCGGCGCGCAGGGGGTTGCCGAAAGCGGCAACAAGGGCTTGATCGTTGTGGATATGAGCACCATTTCCGCCACAGCCACCAGAAGCATGGCCAAGCGCCTTGAAAGCTGCGGCATGGAGCTTGTGGACGCCCCGGTTTCAGGGGGCACCGCAGGCGCGGCAACGGCCTCCCTGACCATCATGGTCGGGGCCCGGCAGGAGGTTTTCGATGCAATTAAGCCGGTGCTTGAAGCTATGGGCACAAGCATCACCCGCATTGGCGACAGCGGCGCGGGACAGGTGGCCAAAAGCTGCAACCAGATCATCATTACAGGTGCCATAGCGGCTGTGGCGGAAGCCTTTCGCTTTGCCAAAGCCGCAGGCGTGGACGGCACTCTGGTCCGTCAGGCCCTGCTCGGCGGCCTGGCCGGAAGTAAAATTCTGGAAATACACGCCCAGCGCATGCTGGATGACAGCTATGCGCCCGGCTTCAAAACAGCTCTGCACCTTAAAGACGTGGGCATTGTTGAAGAAATCGCCGATGAGTTGCGCTTGGATATGCCCTTTACCCGGATGGGGTACGGACTTTTGCAAAAAACCGTAGAGGCGGGTTACGGCGAAGAAGATTCCGCCGCCATGTACAAGCTGACACAATAGCGCTCAGGCGATTGATGGGTCTTTATCTGGGGGGCTCCATCCCAGGCCCCTGGCGGAAGAATTTGAGAGGGCTTTCACCCTCTCAAGGGCTTTATCAACAGCCTCTCCTATTGCGCAATTGCTCCTTTCTCTTTTTTCCCTGCTGCGCCGGACTTTTTAGCCATACCCTGTTTGTTCGACAAAGTGCGCATGCTCACCTTGTTGCGCCCGCCCCGCTTGGCCCGATACAGAGCCTCATCGGCAAAATGGATGAGTTCTTCCAGAAAGTCGGCATCTCTGGCCTGCTGAAAGTCCGGAGGAACGCAGATAAAGCCCAAGCTGATGGTGAGGGCTATCCGTTCTCCTTCCATTGTGACCACAGGAGAAAAGGCAACCGCCTTACGCAAACGTTCGACAATGCTCTTTCCCGCTTTTTCCTCTGAAAACGAAAGGAAAAGCACAAATTCGTCCCCGCCGAAGCGCCCGATACTATCGCCGGTGCGCACTGTCGCCTTGGCCAGGCTGGTCACATGGCTGAGGGCCAGATCGCCGTTCAGATGCCCGAAGGTATCGTTAAAGGGCTTGAAGGAGTCGATATCAAAAATCGCCAGCCCGCAGTACTGCCCGGAAAGCTGGGCCCGATTGAGCATGGCTTCCGCATATTCATAAAAGGCGCGGCGGTTCAAAACCCCGGTAAGCGCGTCATGCTCGGCCTCGTATTTAAAGCTGGCTTCGCTTTGCCGCAGGGCGCTCATAGCCTGATTTTTGAGTTCGATTTCCTGCTGCAGGGCCTCCGTAAGCCGCAAAAGCTCGTCCTCGCTCCGGCGCAGCGCGCTCAGGGCTGAATCAAGCTGCACTACCATACTGTTAAAGGCATCGGAAAACTCGCCCATAAAGTCAACGCGGTATGTGAAATCGCCGCCAGCCACCTGCTGAATCTGCCAGGTCAGGTGCAAAAGGTTGGCCTGCAAAGCCTTCAGGCTGCCAGCCAGAGAACCGCGAAGGCATATGTCTTCCGAAAGATTTCCTGTGGAAAAATCCCTGAGAATCCGCCGCAGTTCAAAACAATAGTCATGGACGACACGCAGCTCCGGCATATCCTGGGCTTCCGGCGGCATATCGGGCGGCTTGGCGTCAAAAAGCATTTTTCTGATATGCTCAAGGCATACCTTCAAAAGCGGCATGCTCGTTTCCTCCCTGCTAGAGCAAATGTATATTGGAATGTTATATTTGCTCCGTAAGGATTTACTCGTAAATCCTTGCCACGAGATGCTTGCAGGGCGGGCTTTGCCCGTAGCTACGCAAGTCTCTCAAAGTGCAACCGCTCTATTGCGCGCTTACTGTTCCTTTAAACCGGCAGGTTCGCGCCCCAGAACACCAGCAGTCTATTTCACGCACGGTAAAGTCAAGCCCCGTATAAGCATCCAGAATGCCTTTGATAAACCCCTCGTCATACACGCAAATATGATCGGCGGTATCGGGAAGGCCGGAACAGTCCAGATCCTCATCCACGGTAAGCTGAAACACCATGTTCTCGGTGTCGGCCTTTTCAAAACGGACAATGCCTATGCCCAGCTCCCGGAACTGATCCTGTATGGTCTTCAAAAGCACGGAGGGTTCGCTGATATCTTTACAGTAGCGCTCAAAAAAGGCCTTGCCCGCCAGCACGCCCGCCTCAAGAAAAAGCCCGTCCGCAACCTGCGTTCCATAATGACTCTCAAGCACATCGCGTAAGGTGAACTGAAAAAGGCGGTAGACCTCAACCTTGGTTGACTCCCCAAGACCAGGGCGGGCCTGGGAAAGTTCAGCGCCTACCGTGTCCCACGAAAAAGCGTATTTTCTGGAATTTGACATCATACATACTCCTCTTGATCGTCAAGGTATATCCGTGCCGTACTCTGTAGACTTTGGCTGTAGTATCGCTCATTCAACAGTATTTTGCAACAAAAATGGAAAATATTTGTCTTACATAAAATTTATTCGAGTTATCATTACCCTTTCCCGGCTATATGTTGTAGCATCCCTCACTCTATTCTTATTGGCTCTATATGCCGACCGAGCAGTTTTTTTACTTTACTCCTTGTAAAGCCCTTGCGTGCGTAGAAGTGCAGGCAGATTGAGAAAAATAATATATTGCTATATATGTGTTTATCTATTTTATCCCCTGCCAAACGCGCTTTTGCGGCCTGCCGAAAAGACTTTTTATTGCTTTTTTCTTTTCCCCTGCTACTATCAGTGTCCCGGAATATCTTTTACCCAAGGGCCATATGATGAGCACACCTGATCAAAGCGCCCCGGCAGGGGCGCACAGCTCCGGCGACTTACAGCGCACCCTCCCTTACACTGTCGATCAACTCATTGCGGCATATTATGACACGGTCCCGGACCCCGAAATAGCCGCACAGCGCGTTTCCTTCGGCACTTCGGGGCATCGCGGCTCGGCCCTGACGGGCAGTTTTACCGAAAGCCATATCCTGGCCGTCAGTCAGGCTATTTGCGATTACCGCAAAGGGCGCGGTATAGCCGGGCCGCTCTTCATGGGCAGGGATACGCACGCGCTTTCCGTCCCGGCCCTGCAAACAGCGCTTGAGGTACTCGCGGCCAATGGCGTGCACACCTGTATTCAGGAAAACGAGGCCCCAACCGCCACGCCTGTGGTATCACGGGCCATTCTTGCCCATAATCTGCGGGGAGGGAAAAAAGGCCCTTCCGACCTGGCGGACGGTATTGTGATCACCCCTTCCCATAATCCTCCCGAAGACGGAGGCTTTAAGTACAACGAGTTTCACGGCGGTCCGGCAGGCACCGAAGTGACCGCCTGGGTGGAAAAACGCGCCAACGAATACCTGGCCTCCCGCAACAGGGGCGTGAAGCGCCTGCCTTCGGGCCAAAGCCGCCAGGCAGCCTGTATCAGGCGCATAGACTTCATTATGCCCTATGTTGAAGACCTGCCGAGTGTCATCAACATGCAGGCCATTGCACAATCCGATCTGCGCCTTGCTGCCGATCCCCTGGGGGGCGCTGCCCTGCCCCTGTGGGGACCAATCGCCGAGCGCTACGCTATCAATCTTTGTGTGGTGAATGAAAAGCTTGACCCGCTCTTTGGCTTTATGCCCCCGGATCACGA
>DBDO01000220.1:579-8036 GCA_002293605.1 Desulfovibrionaceae bacterium UBA930 | reverse complement strand
GCACGCCAAAGACTTCAGCCTCGCCTTTGGCAATGACCCGGATGCCGACCGGCACGGCATTGTGACCCCTGCCGGACTGATGAGCCCCAATAACTACCTGTGCGCGGCCATATTGTATCTTTTGCGCCACCGCCCGGAATGGCCGCAGCATTCGGCTGTGGGCAAAACCTGCGTCAGCACCAGTCTCATAGACAGAATCAGCGCTTCGCTCGGCCGCAGTCTGTGCGAGACGCCTGTCGGCTTTAAGTGGTTTGTGGACGGGCTGTATGATTCGGCGCTGCTCTTTGGCGGCGAGGAAAGCGCGGGCGCTTCTTTTTTACGCATGGATGCCTCCCCCTGGAGCACGGATAAAGACGGCATCATCCTCAACCTTCTTGCCGCAGAAATGACTGCTGTGACAGGGCAAAACCCCGCGCAGATCTATGCGGAACTGGCGGAACAGTTTGGAGAACCCCATTACGCCCGAATCGATGCTCCGGCAACTGCCGAGGAAAAAAAGGCGCTTAAAGCGCTGACGCCTGCGGCGGTTACCCGTAAGGAGCTGGCCGGAGACCCCATCAGCCAGGTGCTCACGGCTGCGCCGGGCAACAGCGAAGCCTTGGGCGGCCTGAAAGTTGTCACCCGGAACGGCTGGTTTGCCGCCCGCCCCTCGGGTACGGAAGAGTTATATAAAATCTACGCGGAAAGCTTTGTCAGTAAGGAGCATCTCGAACAATTACAGTGCGAGGCCAAAGAACTGGTCGCTGCCGCCTTTGCTGCGGCGCAAAAGTAAAAGGGACCGCTTTATTCCAATGACACTATCTGAACCTTTTCGGCTTCTTGAAGAGTCTGCGCGTCAGCGCTGCCCCGCCCCGCTGCAAGGCTTTGGCTGCACCCTGATCTTTTCCGTTTCCGATGGGAAACAGCGCGCACGGGTATGCCACGCTTCGGCCCCCTCCTTTGACGAGGCCTGGCAGCGCGGCGAGCAGGATATCCGTAGCCTCATGCACGCGGAAAAGCTCGCAGGCGAACACCTGCGCGCGGACTGGGTGGAATCAAGCTCCCGCCTTGCCTGGGGGGAATTTCAGCGCCTTCTGTCTTCCGTCAAGCGAACCTATTTCCGCTTTGGTATCGCCTTTGACGAAAAGCACCGCCATGTGCTGACGGAAATGGAATGCCACGCCAATGCCATCTTTTACGGCAGCGCTTCCGAGGCCAGGGGGCGCTTCAACGAGCGAAACTTTACTGCATACGCCGCACAGCGCTTCAAGGATGCGCCCTGCCTGCCCTCCTTGCCTGACGATCCGGTATGGGCAGTCACCACAGCTGGAGTCTATCTGGGGCCGGATGCCGCAGTGCATGCCTTGCCCGGCCTGCTGCCAAAAAGTCATGGCCTTGTAAGCCGTGGTCTGTACGCCGGGCACAGGGAGGTTCCGCGTCTTGACCCCGGCTTGCTCCGCTCCCTCGTAGGCTCCGCAAGCAGGTGGCTGGCCCGGCAGATTCAGCCTGACGGAAGATTCATTTACGGCTATTTTCCCTGCTTTGACCGGAGAATTGCCGCGTACAACAGCCTGCGGCACGCCAGTTCCCTGTATGCTCTGCTGGATGTCATCCCTTTTACAGGCGATAACTCCCTGCTTGAGCCTGCGGCACGGGGCCTCGCCTGCCTCGCCCGTGACATGATCCGCGTCTATGAACCCAGGCAGGGGCAAAGGGCTGCCTTTCTGCTGGAAGAAGACAGCAAGGAGATCAAGCTTGGCGGCAATGGCGTGGCCCTGCTCGCCTTTGCCAAATACCGGGAGCTTACCGGCTCCGAAGAGTATGACGAACTGCTCTCCCTCTTGGCCGAAGGCACGGCCTTCATGCAGACCCCGGACAGCGGCGCCTTTGTACATGTGCTGCATAGTGAAGACCTCAGCGTCAAGCAGAATTTCCGAATCATCTATTATGACGGCGAAGCCGTATTCGGCCTGCTGCGTCTTTACGCGCAGGACAAAAACCCGCGCTGGCTTTGCCTGGCCCGCAAGGCCTTTGAACACTTCCTGGGCAGTAAGGCCCACCTGGAGGCGCATGACCACTGGCTCAGCTATGCGGCAAACGAAATGTGCGCGGCAGAAGGGGATGAACGCTATTTTAGCTTTGGGCTTAACAACTGCATGCAGCACCTGGACTTCATCCTGCGCCGGGAGACAGCATATCCCACCCTGCTAGAACTCATGATGGCCGCGCAAAATATGTTGCAACGCGTCAGGGCCTCCGGCCCTTCCCGGCTGCCCGCAACGGCGGATATGGATATGTTCCGGCAGGCCCTGCACTACCGCGCCCACTATCTGCTCAACGGGTACTTCTGGCCGGAAATGGCCATGTTTTACAAAAATCCGGACCGCATAGCCGGAACCTTCTTTATCCGCCATCAGGCTTTTCGCACCCGCATTGACGATGCCCAGCACTTTTTATCCGGCCTGGCCGCCTACGGAACGATGCTGGAAAACGGCGATTCCTTCTGGGCCGCTCCTGAAAACGCCCGCTCCCTGGGCAGCCGTTTTGCCCCACATGTTTGTAACGAATAGTGTTATGCCCTGATCCGCAGGAGACGTATACATGCCGTCTGAAATATTTACGGATACGCGCTCCGGCGGCCATGTAGCCGCATGGACGCGAGATGCCCTGGCTCAAGCCACGGGCGGAACATGGCTCATAGCGCCTGCGGAGAACTGGAGAGCCAGCGGTCTGTGTGCCTATCAAGAGGGCTTTCGCCCAGGGCATGTGCTGCTGTCCAGAGGCAATGGCAATGTCAAAGGACTTGCCCCCAAGTGGGTGCGAGCTTTCGCCCCCAGGGCATCGGCCATTATATGCGTTGATCCTGCCCCCTGGCAGGAACTCGGCCTGCCGCTCCTGCAAGTCCCGGACAGCTTTGAAGCGCTGCTGGCCGTAGCCGGGGCGATGCGCCGCCTGTTCGCTGGCAAAGTATTAGCCGTCACTGGCAGCAGCGGCAAAACTACAACCACCCACCTGGCCGCCCATGTCTTGCGCGCTTTCGGGCCGCTTTCTCACTCTCTGGGCAGCGCGAATATGCTGTTTGGCGTGGCCTGGAATGCCGCCTCTATGAGCCTTGATGACGCTTACTGGATTTTAGAGCTGTCTCTTGCAAAAATGCAGCGCACTTCCCGTCTGGTTGCGCCTGATGCGGCCATTGTGCTCAATGTTTCGGAAGCGCATTTAATCTACTGGAATACTGTGGAAAACATTGCCCGGCAAAAAAGCGCCGTTTTTTTAGGCATGCAACCGGGCTCTGTGGCTGTTGTTAACCACGATATGGATATGTTCCCCATTTTCGAAGAGGCGGCGCGCAAGCGGGAGCTTAGGCTGCTGACCTTTGGCAAGGCCCGGGACGCCGATCTGCGCCTTCTGGAATACAACGCGGGAGGCATGCGTTTTGCCTACCGGGACGCCGTCTTTTCCGCCGCGCTACCCTTACCGGGAGAACATATAGCCATGGACTGTCTGGCCGTATTGGGAGCAGCGGCGGCCTTTGGCCTGTCTCTGGAAAAGGCCCTGATGCGCCTTCCTGCCTTTACGCCCGTGGAAGGTAGGGGAGCCAGACGCGAAGTTTTATGGGAAGGCAAGCGCCTGAAAATTATCGATGAGTCTTATAACGCCAACCCCGCTTCCATGCGGGCCGCGCTAGCGGCCTTCTCGGAAGAAAGCTGCCCGGACACCTCACGAGTGCTCATGCTGGGCGATATGCTGGAACTTGGCGAAGATGCGCCGCGTTACCATTACGAACTTGAGCAAGTCGTGCGCCTCGCGAGGCCGGACAGGATACTGCTGGTCGGACCGGAAATGCGCCACCTTTGGGAAAAGCTTGAGAATGCTTTTTCCGGCGGCGCATGGTACCCGGACGTGAACGCCCTGCTTCAGGACTGCCCCCGCTGGCTGAAAGATCAAGACACTGTTCTCATCAAAAGTTCAAACGGCACGGGCCTGACAAAGCTTGTGGCCCTGCTGTGCGGCATGATTGCATAACTGCCTCGCCTCAAACTCCCTTTAAAGCATATGCAAAAAATGCTGCCTCACCGGGGGCAGGGCTCCGCCGCTGCCTCCTCCACAGCCTTTGCGATAAAGGGGTTATTTTCGGCTCTGCGCTGATTGGCCTCCGTCCACTTCTCATACCCGAAGCGGGTAAAGGGGATGTTTTCCGCCTCTCCCAATTTTTCGAGCACGCGCTTCATCATGAATATTCCGGAAAAATCTTCATTCCTCAGCACCGGGCTGCCATCGCTGTACCTGCGCGCCAAAAGGGGATGATCGTCCGCGAGCGCACGCCTTGTTTCAGGGCAGAGCGCGGCCAGGGGAGCCCAGAGCATATCCGAAGCCGCATACGAGGCTGAAAAAAGCCGCTCCCTGTATGCTGCCTCACTCAGCAGCCGCTCCGCTGCCAAAGGGAGCGGCTGCTCTTTAGCTTTTGGGCGAAAAGCCCCCAGAGCGCTTTCAGACCAGCGCGCCATGCCCTCATAAAACCAGGGGTTTTTGAAGTGCGTCATGCCGTTTTGAATCTGGTGAAAATACTCATGCGCGGGACTGTTATTTCTTTTGGGGTCGATATCCCGGCTCAGGGCGATGAGCAGCACCCGCACCTTCGGCCTTTGTGCGCCCGCCGCATCTGCCGCCGCCCCTTGTGAGTCTTGCCGCAGAACAATTTCGTCATAGGCCAGCCCCTTGTTGCCCCGCATGCCTTTCTCTCCCCGAATCTCTACATCTATGTAGCGAACGCCCGCATAGCGGGGTGAAAGCAAAGGCGAAGGGAGCCCGCCTGCCTCACAAAATACGCCATGCGCCATTGCAAGCTGTGCGGCCACATCTTCAACAAAGTCAGGCCAGCCGTCAGCATTGCTATCAAGGGCGGGGACGGCCTCCTCCCCTTCCCGCATGAACAGTATGCGGAAAAAGCCCTCCTGCAGGATTGCATAGTGCTCGTATGTTCCCTCCGTTCTTTCCTTTTTTTGTTCAGCCGCTCCTGCGGACGAAAAAGGCAAAAACAGACAGAGTATACATCCGGCCAAAAGCCGCATTGCAAACCTTTCACGCATTGTCCACCTCGTGTGCTTCAGGCAGCGCCTTTATGCCAAATCTGAAAAAAGAAAGGGGGGAAGCCGAAGCTTCCCCCTGATTCTTGCGGCCTTTTGCGACAAGGCCACCTCTTACACCTGGTTGAGGATGATGCTTTTCAGTATCTCGGCGTCCACCTCACTGGTATTTCCCTGATCGGAATAGACGTTTTGCAGAATGACGTTTTGCACCACCTCGTTGTTGCCGCCCTTAATTGTCAGGCAGGCGTTCGCACCATCCTGGGAAATGGAGATGTAGTCATCCAGGGAAGCGCCGTCATCAAGTATCCCATTCAACACGAGCGTGTCTTCTCCGATGGAGAAGTCAGTGATGATATCAGTATACGGCGCATCGCCATTCATGTCTTCGGAACGCCATATGAAGATGTCGCTGCCCGCGCCGCCGGTCATAGTGTCATTGCCCGCGCCGCCGATAATGGTATTGCCGGAGGCGTTGCCAGTGAGCGTATCATCGCCGGAGCCGCCGCCAATGCCCTCAAAGCCGATAATCCTGCTATTGCTTTGCGCGCTGACGCCCTCAATGGAAACTTCACCCCTGTCATTCAGGTTTATAACGCTGCCGAGGCCATCGCGCTCACTGGTATACATGAACAGGTCGGTGCCCTTGCCGCCATCAATGAGCTTGCTCTCGGTGCCCGCCAGTTCATGGATGACTATGGTATCGTTGCCGCCGCTGCCGAGGTGGGTGGTTTCCATATCATCACCGTAGATCTCGCCGCCTTCGAAGCGCTTCACTTCGATGAAGTCGTTACCGTACTGATCCTTGGCTTCGGAACCGGTCTCGTTGTCTCCAACGATCACGGCCTTGCCGCTCATGGTTCCGTCCACCTTAATGACATCGTTGCCATAGCGGGCACCGGAGGCTCCGTCATAGGCATCGCCCCGGATGGTGGCTGTGGTGAGGTCGCCCTTCACATGGATTGTATCGCTGCCGAAGGTGACCGCTCCGGCCCCGGAGCTGTAGACATCCCCGGAAATAACGGCTGACGTGCGGTCAGTAGTGCTGCTGCCCTTGAGGCCGCCCACGGTAATGATGTCGTTGCCCATCTCGGCATTGCTGCCGGTTGTGGCGGAATCGCCATAAAGGGTGCCGCCTGTGACCACGCCGCCCACGCTAATGACATCGCTGCCCAGCTTGGCGTTATCGCCTGTTGATTCGGAATCGCCGCGGAAATCAACACCGCTCAAGTTGCCGCCAATGCTGATGGTATCGTTGCCATAGACGGCTCTGAGGCCGCTGCCTTCCGTGTCCCCCTGTATGGAGCCGCCGGTAACACTGCCTCCGATGCTAATGATATCATTGCCCAGCTTGGCGTCACTGCCGGTTGATTCGGAATCGCCGCGAATGCTGGTGTTGCTGACGTTGCCTCCGATCTGGACAATGTCGTGCCCATAGGTGGCGTTTGCGCCGCTTGATTCGGAATCCGCCCGGATGGCACTGTCAGTGACATTGCCGCCAACCTGGATGATATCGTTACCGAAGTGCACGTTGGACCCGCTTCCTTCCGAATCGCCACGCATGGTGGCACCGCTCAGGTTGCCATCGATCCGGATGAGATCATTGCCCATGACGATATTGTCCGCAAGAGTGGAACGACCATCACCGAAAATAGTTTCTCCGGAGGAGTTACCGCCGATCCAGATAGTATCATCACCGCCCTTGGAGCCGGCGTTCATATATTCAGCATCGCCTATAAGCGTGCTGCCCGTGGAGTTGCCGTGCACTCTGTAGATATCATCGCCGCACTCTGTTCCCGCAACGGCGATATAGGCATCGCCGTAGTAGGTTTCACCTTCGGAATTGCCGAGAATTTCCACCCTATCGTTGCCAAGGACCGGAGTACTTTTTGCACTGAAAACGGTATCGCGGGTATCGCCGAAGATGGTGTTGCCCTTGGAGTCTCCCTTAATAAGGATGGTGTCATCGCCGATATGCGGCTCATTGCCATAGGTGTGGTACACATCGCCGACAATGAAGTTACCCCGGGAGAGGTGCTTATCCGGGTTATTGGGATGCGCTTCAAGGATTATACGGTCATTCCCCTGCCCGGCATAGATGCTGTTCGCATAAACTTCCTCGCTTTGCAGGGTGATGACATCGTGCCCCCAGACAGAGCGGTGATCCGCCCTATCCGGGCTGCCGCTGATATAGGTTCCGTCTGCCTTGACATTATCCTCACTGTATACATCATCGCCCGCCGTATTGCCCTTCCACACGCCTCCCGAGCCGCCGGTATGTGTAATACCGTCCGTCTTGACATCGCTCCAGATGTGCAGCCCGGACAACTTTGCTTCATTGCCGAGCGTAATGGTATCATCATCAACACCATCCGAATCGGCGTCAGCATC
>DBDO01000220.1:381-520 GCA_002293605.1 Desulfovibrionaceae bacterium UBA930 | reverse complement strand
GCGTCAGCATCTGCGTCAGAATCGGCGTCAGCGTCAGTATCTGCATCGCTATCTGCATCGGCATCAGCGTCAGCATCCGAATCGCTGTCAGCATCGGAATCCGCATCTGCGTCAGCATCGGAATCGCTATCAGCATCGG
>DBDO01000220.1:0-345 GCA_002293605.1 Desulfovibrionaceae bacterium UBA930 | reverse complement strand
ATCGGCGTCAGCATCAGCGTCTGCATCGGAATCGGCGTCAGCATCTGCATCCGAATCACTGTCGGCATCAGCATCAGCATCTGAATCTGCGTCCGCGTCAGAATCTGCATCCGCATCGGCGTCCGCGTCAGCATCAGCATCTGAATCCGCGTCAGCATCGGCGTCTGCGTCCGAATCTGTGTCGGCATCCGCATCGGCGTCAGCGTCTGAATCGCTGTCAGCATCGGAATCCGCATCTGCGTCAGCGTCAGCGTCTGCATCGGCGTCAGCGTCTGCATCCGAATCGCTGTCAGCATCGGAGTCGGCATCCGCATCAGCGTCCGAATCTGCGTCAGCGTCTGCATC
>DBDO01000075.1:6872-8141 GCA_002293605.1 Desulfovibrionaceae bacterium UBA930 | reverse complement strand
ACTAGAAACGAAAAGTCTTTTGCACCGCGCGCGAGCCGCACAAGCGGGCGCGTTGCCACAGGAGCGGATTGAACAAAAGACCGAAGGGCGCTTCCCGCAGGGCCGCCCCGGCTTCATGCAGGGCCTCTTTTTTTCTGCCCAGGCTATACAGGGCCCCCGCGCTGCGCAAAAGCGCCGCCTGGCGCGTGCTTGCTCCAAGTGCGGGAATGCCCAGCATGGCCCTGGCCAGCTTGTGGTTATCTTCCCTGCGCGCCATGAGCAGCGAGAGATCGCGCGTGGCCTGGCCGGGGTGCACCCGAATGCCCGTCAGCACCCTGGGCAGGCTGGCGGCTTTGCGCCCTTTGGCAAACATGGCGATCCACAGGGCAAAATCCTGGGCGTAGGGAAAATCCGGCGGATAGCCCCCTGCCTCAAGCGCGGCTGCGGTTCTGTATACGCAAGCCGAGTGCGCGAACTGATTATGCAAAGGGAGCCTTGCGATCAGCTTTTCATGCTCCGGGGGAAAGGATTCCCGGCCCGCCGTATTCCCGTTTCCGTCCAGATAGATAATGTCGGAACCGAGCAAATCCACTTCCGGATTGTCTCGGAAAAAGGCGGCCTGGGCGCAAAGTCGCCCGGACAGGGCGATATCGTCCGCATCCAGTATGGCCGTAAGTTCGCTTTGCACCAGAGAAAGGCCCATGTTGAGCACTGCGGTGCGTCCTACGTTCTCGGGCAAGTGCAGGCAGCTTAGGTAGGGCTGGCTTCCTGCCTGGCGCTCTTCCGTTTCTTCAAGAAAGGCGCGGGTACCGTCCGTGGAGCCGTTGTTCAGAATGAGAATGCGAAAGTCCTTGAGATCCTGACTCAGAGCGCTGCGCACGGATTCCATAAGATAGGGCATCCCGTTGTACACAGTCATCAGCAGGGTGAGCGAAGGATAAGGCCGCATAACTTCTCCACGATAAAAGCGCCGGAAGCCTCTCTGTCAAGCAGGGCTATGAGAGGGCTTCCAATCCCCGAATTATCGCACATTCGTCCGCAGATGGGAATACGGGAAAAAGCCGTCAAGAGGTCCCAGCGGTTCCCCACAGGGCGGGAGCATTATAATTTCCTGCCCAGAATGAGAGCTTCCCTGAAGTCATCGTCCCAAGCGGCCTTTCTGAGTTTTCTGGGGTTGCTCACTCCATTTGCGCATTTTCTGCAAATATTCAGGGCCAGTCTTCGCAACACGCCCATATTCTCCGGGGCGTCACCGCGTCGAATACGGCTTTTGTCTTCTCCAAAGGTAAC
>DBDO01000075.1:3392-6818 GCA_002293605.1 Desulfovibrionaceae bacterium UBA930 | reverse complement strand
ATAAAATACCGAACCTCCCGGGATGTCTTATTTTCCATTTGGCGTTCACATTCAACTCTGAGAACGCTACGTGCACCTTTCCACTCTTTGGTCGAAGGCAAGTAGGAAAGTTCTGTGGATTGCCAACACCGGCGGGTCTCAATTCGGCCATGCGCCTTGTCTGTGGCTTCAAACACGCCCACCTTGGGCGGCAATTTCTCTCTCTGTAACAGATGTCCCTCAAAGTATTGAATAAAATCACTATGTAATGCAGGTTGATTCTTTTTTACCCCAAGGAGATAATCGGCTTTTTTGCTCAATATATCTTCCGCGATATTCTTCTGACATCCCATTGCATCAATTGTGATGATGCATTTTTTTATCTCAAGAAGCTCAAGAAGGCGAGGAATTGCTGTAATTTCATTCGATTTTTCAGATGTCTTCACCTGTCCAAGAGCTACGCCTCCAGCGCAACTCCAGGCGTTTACCATATGCAGCGCATTCTTGCGTGAGGCTTTATCAAAAGAATTACGAATAGTTTTTCCATCAATGGCAATCACATTACCATCAATAGCTTCAGTAACATCATGCATCCATCCAAAGAAGCATTTTTGCAAGGCTTCGGGCTCCAATCTACCCATGACCCTGGCTATAGTGTCATGACGAGGAACCCCATTGGCGAGCTGTACGAAACGCCTCAGCCACTCCAATTTGGCATGCCCAAAATCTTCAATTGCCTCCCAGCCTTGTGCTCCAGAGAGAACAGCGCTGACCGTTAAAAACAAAATATCCAATAGTGCGTGTTTCTTACACCGCTCTATGCGTGGGTCTTCGATCACGGTGAAATGAGCCATAAAATCAGCCATTACAACCTCCAAGGGTTGAAATGACTTGATCATAACATCATACTTATGTCGATCCTAAATATGCTACTTTTTAANNTATGCGCTTCTCCTTGCCCTTACTGTTTAACCAGAATATAGACCGCGCCTCTGGCGTTGAGATAGCCCGCGATATGCCCGGCCTCCCGCTCCGCCCCGCAAAAAAGGTCGATTCTGCCGCCCTTGATGGCACCGCCCGTATCCTGCGGCAGGGTAAGCCCGTAAAAGGGCCGCGTGGGTCTCCCCTCGGCATCGGGCAAGGGCACAATGGCAAAAGCCATGCTGCCGTGCGGCAGGACTGTGCGGTCCGTGGCCGTGCTCACATAAGGCGTAAGAGGCCGCCCCATGGCCCCTATGGGGCCTTGCGCGGCTTCGCGAAAAAAGACATAGCTCGGGTTGCTGTCGTATAATTCCGCGCGCATGCCGGGGTTTTGCAGCAAAAATTCGCGAATGCTCCGCATGTTCACCTTGTCAGGGGCAAGCAGCCCCCTGTCGCGCAAAACCCTGCCCAAGGGCACATAAGCGTGGTTGTTTTTACCCGCATACAGCACATGGGAGCGTGTGCCGTCTTCAAAAAGCAGCCTGCCCGAGCCCTGAATATGCAGGAAAAAGGCGTCCATTTCACTGCTCACCCAAGCGATTTCCAGCCCTTTGCCGGACAGCGCGCCCTTGCGGTCAATATCCTTTCGCGTGTGATAGGGCACGCCCTTGCGCAGATCGGGCGGAAGTCCATACAGGGGGTAGGGATAGGCGGAGGATTTTTTTCTACTGGCCCGCAAGCTCGGCTCAAAATAGCCGGTGAAGCCGAAATCCGGGCCGATGCGGTACCAGGTGAACTCCTCGGCCAGCAGGGCCGGGTTGTTGTCCAGCTTGGGCAGCAGGGCCTGCATGTGCCGCAGGGAGGCTGCAAGCTGCCCGTAATTCAGGCGCAGGCCCGGCTGCTCCAGCGCGGATGCAGAGGCGGGCCGGGAAGCGGCATAGGCCAGACTCTGGCTTACGGGATAGGCCAGTTCACGGAAGGAAGACAGGCCCTGGTAGCGGGGGTTCATTTTCACAATCAGGCCCCTTGCTTCCTGCTGGGAGAGGCGCACTGCGCCGCGCTGTGCCAGGGGCGTGAACAGCGCGGCCCCTTTGTGATCATCTGCAAAGACTGTTTCTGTCTTTTTCAGTGAGCAGGCGGAGAGCAGAAGGCAAAGAAAGGCCAGGGCACAGAGGCGGAAGGTCGAACAAGAAGGGGCGGTATGCGAAGCGATCATGCGGGCTCCTTTGACAAAGCCGCGCGCCCGGCATACAGGAAGGCAGCTGCGGTCTGTCAGCCGATACAGCTACCCGACAACGTCCTTTTTAGCAATGGAACGGCAAGTATGACGGAAGAGACAAAGGCACAGGGCGGACCAGAGGTATGGATGCAACACCGGGTGTCCTATGGGGAAACCGACACCATGGGGGTGCTGTATTATGCGGAATACCTGCATATTTTTGAGCGCGGGCGCAATGCCTTCATTCGCGCTTTCGGCATTTCCTACAAGGATGTCGAGGCGCGCGGCCTGTACCTGCCGGTGCGCGAAGCCCGGTGCCGCTACCGGGCCCCGGCCCGCTATGATGACCTTTTGCAACTCGCCGTTTTTGCCTCGGACTGGCGGCGCGCTTCCATGATCTTTCAGTACCGGCTGTATAATGAAGACCAGTCCCTGCTGCTGGCCGAGGGCTTTACCCAGCACGCCTGCGTGGACGGCAGCGGCAAGCCCGTAGCCGTGCCCGCATGGTTCAGGGAGTGTTTTGCAATTCCCTGTCCAGTTGCCAGCGGCCCAGGGCGTTGAAAATATTCTTCCGGCGGGTCGTATGTCCGTCGCAAAGCCTGTCCAGGTCCCGCATAATCTCTCCGCGCTTTGAAATGTCCGCCGATGGGCAGGGGTTTTGCCACATCGGCAGTTCCCATTGGGCGACTGCCTTGCGGATCAGCTTTTTTTCCACCAGCAGCAGGGGGCGGATCACCGTGAGCGCGCCCTTGAAAAAAGGTTCTTTCATGGCCATGCCCTCCACCCTGCCTGTCTGGCAAAGGTTCAGCATAAAGCTGGAAACCAGGTCGTCCGCATTGTGGCCGAAAGCCAGGTGGGTCAGCCCGTATTCGCGGCACAGCGTGAACAGGCGCTTGCGCCGCAGCATGGCGCAGTAAAAACAGGCGGAGCGTTTGCGGTTTTCCTCCGAATGGGCGCGCGGGCCGTGGTCCGCGATTTCCGCATGCCCGGCAATGCCGTTTGCGGCCAGCCAGGGCAGAAGGGCCGCATGGTTGTCCGGGGCAAAGCCAGGGTTCACATGCAGGGCCATGATGGAAAAAGGGAAGGGCACGATGCGCTGCCGAATCTGCAATACCTTTAACAGTACAAAGCTGTCCATGCCGCCGGACACCGCAACGCCGACTCTGGTGCCGGGGTGCAGCATATCAAGGCTTTGCATCAGTTTACCGGCAAGGCGTATACAGCGCTCCTGGGCGTAAGAAAAGGAAAGTCTGCTCATCTGTTCGTTGTTTCCAGGTCAATCTCTAGGCGGTGTCGTCACGAGTGTC
>DBDO01000075.1:0-3251 GCA_002293605.1 Desulfovibrionaceae bacterium UBA930 | reverse complement strand
TCATCTCGTGACGACACCGCCTAGACTATGTTGCTTGCGCCATGCGCATAAGGCATGGCGAAAATCGTATGCATATCGTTTTTTGCAGAATGAATACAGTTTTTTGCGTGTTTCTTCTGAGCCTTTGGTCTGTGTCACAGTATAGGGCCTGGGCCGGGCAAAGGCAAGGCCGTCCCGGTCTCAGGCCTTTCGCCGCCTTGACTTTGCCCGGCGAATGCCACATGGTACGAAATTCCCGTCCGCACCCTAGTCCCGCCATGCGCATCGGGCCCGGCCCCTTGCGCGCGTATGGAGTCTGAGCCCTATGAACAATGCCGACAAGCCTGATTATAAAAAGACCCTGAACCTGCCCCAGACCAGCTTTCCCATGAAGGCCAACCTGTCCCAGCGCGAGCCTGAGACCGTGAAAGCGTGGGATAAAAACGGGGCCTATGCCCATATGGCTGCTTCCGGCGGCGAGCGCGGCATGTTCGTGCTGCACGATGGCCCGCCCTACGCCAACGGGCATCTGCACCTGGGGCATGCGCTGAACAAAATTTTGAAGGATATCATCGTCAAGTCGCGCAACATCCAGGGTTTCAGGGCCGAATACGTGCCCGGCTGGGATTGCCACGGCCTGCCCATTGAATTGAAAGTGGAGCACGAGCTGGGGGAAAAGAAAAAGACCCTGCCCGCCCATGTGGTGCGCAAAATCTGCCGCGACTACGCCGCCAAATGGATGGAAATTCAGCGCGCCGAGTTCAAACGCCTGGGCGTGCTCGGTACCTGGGATGAGCCCTATCTCTCCATGGCCCCGGCCTATGAGGCCTCCACCGCGCGCGAGCTTGGCAACTTCATGGCCGCAGGTTCCGTGGTGCGCAGCAAAAAACCCATTCACTGGTGCTGCTCCTGCCACACCGCCCTGGCCGAGGCAGAGGTGGAATACTATGATCACAGCTCGCCCTCCATATACGTACGCTTTCCGATAAGCGATCAGAAAATTTGCGATATCTTTCCGAAAGCTGAACCTGGCAAAAGCTGGATCGCCATCTGGACCACCACGCCCTGGACCCTGCCGGACAATATGGCTGTGGCCGTGCATCCGGATTTTGACTACGCCCTGGTCAAGGTGGAGGGGGAAAGCTATATTCTTGCCGAGGAGCGGCTGGAGTTTTGCCGTAAAATTTTCGGCTGGGTGGATGCGGAAATCCTGGGCCTGGTCAAGGGCTCGGAGCTTAAAGGCCTTGTGGCCGACCACCCCTTTTACGAACGTAAATCGCCCATTGTGCTCGGCCCGCACGTCACTCTGGATGCGGGCACCGGCGCGGTACACACCGCGCCCGGCCACGGACGCGAAGACTATGAGATGGGCCTGGAAAACAATCTGGAAATCCTCTCTCCCCTTGACGATGACGGTCGCTTTTTAGAAAGCGTACCCTACTTTGCCGGTCGCACCGTTTTCGAGGCCAACCCCCTGGTCATTGCCAAGCTCAAGGAAGTAGGGAACCTGCTGACCGAGCAGCGCATCAGCCACTCCTATCCCCACTGCTGGCGCTGCAAGCAGCCGGTTATCTTCCGGGCCACCACACAGTGGTTCATCAGCATGGAAGCAGGCAATCTGCGCAGCCGTTCCCTCTCTGCCATTCGCAAGGATGTGCGCTGGATTCCCGCCTGGGGCGAGGAGCGCATCCACCAGATGATTGAAAACCGACCGGACTGGTGTATCTCCCGCCAGCGCACCTGGGGCGTGCCCATTGTGGCCCTGCTCTGCGAATCCTGCGGACAGGACTGGCACAATCCTGCCTGGAACAAGGATATGGCCGAACGTTTTGCAAAACACCCCACCGGCTGCGACTACTGGTTTGAAGCGCCCCTTGAGAATATCGTGCCTGAGGGGCTGCGCTGTCCCTCCTGCGGCGGAAAGCACTGGAAGCGCGAGACTGATATCCTTGATGTCTGGTTTGATTCCGGCACCAGTTTTGCCGCCGTGCTCGAACAACGGCCCGAGTGCCGCTTCCCGGCAGATCTGTATCTGGAAGGCTCGGATCAGCACCGCGGCTGGTTCCACTCTTCCCTCCTGGCCGCAATGGGCACGCGAGGGATGCCTCCCTACAAGGCCGTGCTCACCCACGGCTATGTGGTGGACGGAGAAGGCAAAAAAATGTCCAAGTCCGTGGGCAACGTGGTGGCCCCGGACGAGGTGATCAAAAAATTCGGGGCAGAAATTCTGCGCATGTGGGTGGCTTCGGTGGATTACCGCGAAGATGTGCGCATGTCTGACGAAATCTTGAACCGCCAGGTGGATGCCTACCGGCGCATTCGCAATACCTGTCGCTATCTTCTGGGCAACCTCTACGACTTCAGCCCGGCAGACGCCCTGCCTGATGCCGAACTGGACCCCCTGGATCGCTATGCCCTGGACGTGGTCTCCCGCGCTCACCTTGAGGTGCAGGAAGCCTATACCGACTATGAGTTCCACAAGGTCTTCCACAGCTTGCACAACCTGTGCGTGACCGACCTTTCAGCCTTCTACCTGGATGTGCTCAAAGATCGGCTCTACGCCTCGGCCCCGGACAGCATAGAGCGCCGCAGCGCCCAGACAGCGCTCTGGCGCATTCTGCTTATCCTGCTTGGCGATATGGCCCCGGTGCTCTCCTTTACCGCAGAAGAAGCCCTCGGCCATCTGCCCGCCTCCTTGAAGCCGGACCTGCCCACGGTTTTCGCCCTGGAAGAAAAAAATCTGCCCACCCTGCGCATGCGGCCTGAAGAAGCGGCACGCTGGCAGACCATGCTTGCAGTGCGGGCCGAAATCACCAGGGCCATTGAACCCCTGCGTAAAGAAGGTGTGGTCGGGCACGGTCTGGATACCGCGATCTCCCTGTACGCAAGCCAGGAACTGGCCCAGGATCTGCGCGCGCTCGGTACAGACCTGCGTGCCCTGTTCATTGTCTCCCGCCTGGAATTGAAAGATGCGGGCGAAGCCCCGGCAGAGGCTGTGACAGCGCAGGACCTGCCCGGCCTGCGCATCACGGTGGCCCGGGCCGAAGGCGAAAAATGCGCCCGCTGCTGGATTTACAGCACTGAACTGGACAAGAATCCGGAATTTCCGGGAACCTGCCCGCGCTGCGCCGCAGTGCTCAGGCAGATGCAGAACGCTGTGGAATAGCTGAGGCTGTTGACAAAATGCTTGAGAGGGCTCTGCCCTCTCAAGCTCTCCCGGCAAAGAATTTACTCAGATGCGTTCACCTTCGCTCCGCTCAGGACGAACGGCC
>DBDO01000134.1:2653-2912 GCA_002293605.1 Desulfovibrionaceae bacterium UBA930 | reverse complement strand
CGGGCGGGGCCATCCCATCATCTTTGTCCAGTGCCTGTTGCCGGAATAGTGCTGCCCGATGCGCAACAAAAAACTCAGCAGATTTTGCCGCGCCACTTTTTCCATTTGCTTGGCGTCACACCGGGCGCGAAACAAATCACGCATCGCCTCATCATCCGCATCAGGCACATGAACCGCCGTAAGCTCCCCAGCCCGATGCAGGCGGGCCAGCATGGCCGCATCCCGCTTATCGGTCTTGACCCGATCCCCAGGCTTGCGG
>DBDO01000134.1:2090-2569 GCA_002293605.1 Desulfovibrionaceae bacterium UBA930 | reverse complement strand
TACTGCCGAGGCCAACGCCTCCAAGGTATTGGGTATTGTGCCGTAATGACACACTTCTTCACCCACCCGCGCATACGAAATGCAAATATCGGCCTTATGGGCGTCTAACTCAACATAGCGTACATTTCTCATCGGTCTGCCCTTCCTGATTATGGCTCTGCGCCGTTTTTTACAGCGTAACCCACGCGTTCCAGGATTGGGCAGACCTTTATATGCTCGGTTCAATCATACTATCTCTATGGAAGAAATTGTAATAAAAGCGCCACAAGAAAGGGCACCAGCAGGGTCAGCACCATGCCGCTGAACACGGCGATAACCGCCGCCCGCTCACCGGAAAAACGGGCGATAATCGGCAAATTGGTGTCCATGGCCGTTGCCCCGGCGGCTGCCACGGTAGAGAGCGTCCCGCAGTAGCGGGCCAGCAGGGGGGCGGCGAGAATGGCCGTGACTTCCCGCAGGATGTTGGAAAGAAGGGCTGT
>DBDO01000134.1:0-2067 GCA_002293605.1 Desulfovibrionaceae bacterium UBA930 | reverse complement strand
GCGGCAACGCACAGGGCATCGGGCAGGTCCAGCCCCGGCAGCAGCAGGGAAGCCGCAGCCGCGCCCAGTCCCGAACCTGCGATAATCAGGGCGGGCACGCCGAGAATTTTGATATGCACATCGCGCACGATGCGAAAGGCCTTGAGATTCGCCCCAAGGCCCATGCCCACGGCAAAAACCAGCAGATACAAGGCGTAGGAAGCGAGGGCGCTGTCCGCCATCCAGCCCGGCGCGCAAGCGAAAAACGCCAGAAGAATGCCCAGGGAAAAAGCGCCCAGAATGCGCGCGCTGGCCCAAAGCGACTGCGCATAGCCCGTGCCTTCGGCCCGTGCGCCCTGTCGAGGCGAAGCCAGGGAAAAGCTCCCGGCAATAAGGCTGACAGCGGCAATGCTGCCTGCGGAGCACAAAAGGGCGATGCCCAGGGCGCGTGAGCCAAGCAGGGGCAGCTTTTCCAGCAGGGCCGCGTCAAAGCCCAGACGAAGCCCGAGCACAAAGAGCAAAGCATACACCGCGTACAGGGCCGCCTTGTCCGCCAGCGCAAGCAGCGCGGTATTGAAACGGCGTGCATAGCCAAGGCCCATGCCGAGGCTGATGCAGGCCAATATAATAAGGATGTCTTGCATAGCCGCCCCTGTCCCGCTTTTCAAAAAAGGAAGGGCCGTGTTGTGTACACGGCCCTTGCAAAATGGCGCGCCAGGAAGGATTCGAACCTCCGACCTACAGGTTCGTAGCCTGTTGCTCTATCCAGCTGGGCTACTGGCGCGGATGGGAAAAGATGTGGCGCGCCAGGAAGGATTCGAACNNTATCCAGCTGGGCTACTGGCGCGCATCGTGAGAAAAGGTGTATACTCGCAGGCGGAGCGACCGTCAAGAGGCTTTTTGCGCTTTTCTCTTGACCCTGCCCGGAGAGGCATGAAATAGTCGAAAAAATAGCACTATTGCCTTTGCAGAAGGAGATGACGGTGCCTACTCCAGCCCTGTCGCCAGCCCCCTTCCCTTTAGCGGCCTTGCCTGCCGCGCCCCTTGCGGCCCTGCTTTTGCTCTTTCTCGTGCTCTGCCTTGGCGGCTGCGCCGGAAAAGAGCCCGGCAGGCCCCTTGGCGAGGAAAGAATTCCGGGACAGTACACTGCCGGGGGCGGAAGGCCCCTGTCCGAGGCTGAACTGGCGGCCCGCATGCGCGGGGTCAGTTATATTCTGATCGGGGAGCGGCACGACAAGGCCGCGGATCACGCCGCACAGGCCGCGCTTTTGGAGAGCGCGGCACAGCAGGGCATCAGGCCGGTACTGGGACTCGAAATGCTGCCCCGCTCCCGCTTCACCCCGGAACTGGAAGACTATATCGCAGGAGCGCTTTCTCTGGAACAGCTCCCTTCGGCCCTGGACTGGGGCCGTTCCTGGGGCTTTGACTTTTCCCTGTACAGCCCTGTTTTCGCCGCAGCCCGTCAACAGTCCCTGCCCATACACGGCCTCAACATCCCGCACGAATTGCGCGCCGCCTTCAGCCGCAAAGGCTACAAGGGACTCAGCGCCGGAGAAAAAGCGCAGATGCCGAAGCTGCTTATTGCCCCGCTTCCCGAACAGAGGGAACGGCTCAAGGCCTTTTATAAAACTCACAGTGCCATGCTGACGCAGGCCCGCCTCAAGAAGGAAAAGGCCCGAAAGGCCGCAGCTGCGCTCACCCCCGCAAGGGAAAAAGAGCGGCTGGCCGGGTTCGAGCGTTTTTTGCGGGTGCAAAGCCTCTGGGACAGCACCATGGCCGAAGAGGCCGTTCGCCTGCGCGCCCGTACCGGCAGGCCCGTCTTCATCCTTGCGGGAGTCGGCCATGTGGAGCGCGGCTGGGGCATAGCCCACCGTCTTTCCATCCTCGACCCCGGCGCGCGCACGCTTCTGGTCATGCCCTTTTCCGGGGCCGGACCCGAGCCCTTAACAGGCGATATTTTCTATTACAGCCCGTAAGAAAAGGCTGATTTATTTCCATTTGACGGCCTTATATCGCTTTTTGAAGCGGGGCTGGACTCTGCGGTCCAGTTCTGCTTCAAAAAAGTTGGCTCTAGTTGCGTTTAATATG
>DBDO01000082.1 GCA_002293605.1 Desulfovibrionaceae bacterium UBA930 | reverse complement strand
TCCGCCTTGCACAAGACAGGCCAGGTGATTTTAGAAGGGCATCTCCACCACTGCGTGCTCGGCGGCATTGCCGAGGGCGATGTCGATAACACCCTGAAAAAACTTGCGCAGGCTATCGAGCAGTTTTCCCGTATGTCTTAGNNAGTGTTTCCCCGAACGCATTCATCAATGCTTCATGAGGAGCTAAAACATGAGCAGAGTACAAGCATATCTGGAGGATGGAGAAAGGCGGCGCATTCTCTTTGCCGTGCTCGGCGGCATTGCCCTGGCGTGCAGTTTTTTCACGCTGCAAGGCCCGCTCCCCTTTGACCCGGCCTGGGTCGCTGTTGTGCTGTGCGGTTTTCCTATTATAAAGGGGGCTGCAATCGGCCTTGCGACCGAATTTGATGTAAAGGCGGACGTGCTTGTCGCCATGGCCCTGCTTGCCGCTGTCGCTATCGGGGAAATCTTTGCCGCAGGCGAGGTAGCCTTTATCATGTTGCTCGGTTCGCTCCTTGAGGAGCGCACCGTGCGCAAGGCCCGCGAAGGCATTGAAAAACTCGTGGGCATGACGCCCCGCACGGCCCGTATTCTGCGCGGAGGAACAGAAACAATCATTCCGGCGGAAGCAGTGCAAAGCGGCGACCTGTTGCGCGTGCTCCCCGGAGAAAGCATTCCTGTTGACGGCATCCTCATCTCCGGGCGGACGAGCGTGGATCAATCCCTGATGACCGGTGAATCCTTGCCTGTGGACAAAGACGCGGGCGATGAACTCTTTGGCGGAACGGTCAACCAACTGGGTGCCTTTGATATGCAGGCGACCAAGGTGGGGGAGGACGGTTCCCTGCAGCGCATGATCCGGCTTGTTGCATCGGCGGACGCTGCAAAAACGCCCATAGTGCGCATCATGGACCGCTGGGCGAGTTGGATAGTCGCCGCAGCCCTGCTCACGGCTATTGCCACCTGGCTCTATACCGGAGAAGCCATCAGGGCGGTGACCATTCTGGTCGTGTTCTGCCCCTGCGCCCTGGTGCTGGCAACGCCCACGGCCATTATGGCGGGCATTGGCAATGCTACCCGCTTTGGCGTGCTCATATCCTCGGGCGATGCCCTGGAGCGTCTGGCAAGGGTTACGCGCGTGGCCTTTGATAAAACAGGCACCCTGACCAGGGGCGTACCGGAGGTTGTGGCCCTGCGCTCTTTTACCCCCGGCATGCGTGATGATGCACTGCTCGCCCTTGCCGCCGCCATTGAACAGCGCTCGGAACACCCTCTGGGCAGGGCCATTGCGCGTCATGCCGAAGCGCGAAACATCCGTCCGCAGGCCGTGGATCAAAGCACAAGCGTCCCAGGCCGGGGCGTGCTTGTGCATGTGGACGGCAAAACAGCCCTTGCCGGAACCTTGCAGTTCATGCGCGAACAGGGCATGGAGCCGGACGGTGAGATTGCCGGGGCTGTGGCACGCTATGCCGAATCCGGCGGCACGGTCATCTATATCGCACTTGAGGGCTGTATAGTCGGCATTGCCGCCCTTGCCGACAGCTTGCGCCCTGAGGCGAGGGAAAGCGTGCGCGATCTGCATGAGAAAGGCATTGAGACCCTGCTGCTGACCGGCGATAACGCCCAGGCCGCCCGGCATATTGCCGGGGCTGCGGGCATAGGCCGGGTTGAAGCCGGGCTTTTGCCGGAAGACAAGGTGCGCATCATCACCAGCGAGATGCGAGAAGCCGGGAGCGGGCGCATCTGCATGGTGGGGGACGGAATCAATGACGCGCCCGCCCTGAAAGCCGCCTATGTCGGCCTTGCCATGGGGGGCGTGGGCAGCGGCATTGCCGTGGACGCCGCGGATGCCGTGCTGGTGCGGGACGACATACAAAAACTGCCGCAGCTCATCATGCTGGCGCGAAAAACCGCCCTCACCATTAAGGCCAATATCGCCCTGTCCCTGATTTTGAATCTCGTCACGGTTATTCTCGCCGCTGCGGGCCTTATGGGACCGGTTGTGGGCGCGCTGGCGCACAATGCGGGGGCCTTGCTGATTGTGCTCAACTCCGTGCGCCTTTTGCAGTGGCGCTACAGGCAGAGGGATGAAGACGCTTTGGGGGTAACGGTAAACACGGCTGCCGCGCTTTCGGCGGATGCACAATAGTCCCTCTTGACACAATGCCCCTGCGCAGCAGCGAGGCACTGGACGGACGAGAAGGTGTCCGGTCTCTACAGAATGCGCCTTGCGCGGCATTGTCGGAATAGGTTTTTTTGTAAGCGTCACAGATGATAAAACAGCCCCCAGCGAAAAAAGCAGGGGGACTTGTTTGTATGGGTCCCAGGGCCGGGCATAGCACCCGGCCCTTTTGGGGTAAATTTTTATCCTATCTTGACGCTGGTACGGGAATCCCGTATATATATTCCATGCGCACTGTTATAGAAACTCCTACTTTCCAGAAGCAGGTCGACAAACTGTGGTCGGAAGAGGAACGCTTGGAGTTCATTACATGGATCGCATCCAACCCGAAGGCTGGTGACGTGATCCCCGGCGCGGGAGGCATCCGCAAGGTGCGTTGGAGTCGGCCCGGCACCGGGAAATCCGGCGGGGTGCGCGTTATTTTTTGTAATCTGACAGAAGAAGAGGCTGTCCTGCTCATCGCTATCTATGCCAAGTCCGACAGGAATAACATGACATCCTCTCAGATCAGGAAGATGATATGAACATGCACACAATGGATATTGATGCTGTCGCCAAAGCCATAGAGGCTGACATGGGCGAAGAGCTCCCCGATCTGCGGCAAGCCCTGAAGGAAGCCAAGGAAAAAACGGTCGGACGTGTGACCTCGCCTCACCAGATGCTTGTGAGACGCGCCCGCGAAGAAGCCGGATTGAGCCAGGCTGCGTTTGCGAAACGCATTGACACGCCGGTGGCTACGCTACGGGACTGGGAGCAGGGCCGTTTCACCCCGCCGGGCAGCGCCTTGTGTCTGTTGCGCCTGATTGCCAAGCACCCGGAATTGGCGCAAGAGTTGTCCGCACTGTCGTAATCCGTAATCGTTGGGCGCATCCTGAGCGCGCAGGAGGGAAAGCAGTGAGCATCTGGTATTCTTTTGCGCTTGCCTGTGGCCTGATTGCCGCTATCGGCCTGTGGCCGGTCTGAGCAAAGACAAGCGGTAACGCCACGGCATCAACGTTTCCTTTATAAGCGTTACAGCCTCAACAGCCCCGGCGAAAAAAGCCGGGGGCTTGTTGTATACACGCCCGGCCAGAGCGCTGCGCACCTCTACCCGACTGGCCCTTTGAATATCGGCGCGTACCTCCTCCGCCAAATCGAATGCCGAGGGCGAAAGGGTATGCCCGAACGACAAATCCATGACAAAGGTATGCCCGCAAGGCACGTTCGTGCAGGCGCAGTGAAGCTTCTTCACACCAATAAAACGACAAAAAACTTGGCTCTAGTTGTGTTAATTAT
>DBDO01000154.1:24190-24315 GCA_002293605.1 Desulfovibrionaceae bacterium UBA930 | reverse complement strand
CGTCCTGATTATCGCTCATTACCGATAAAACGGATTCCATTACGGCGTCGCTGTCGTTTTGCATCAACAAGCCATTTTTGGCGATATAAACGTCCGGAGCGATATCGAGCGTGAATACCGCTTCT
>DBDO01000154.1:23941-24086 GCA_002293605.1 Desulfovibrionaceae bacterium UBA930 | reverse complement strand
CGCCGCCTCCTTGGGATTGCCGCAAAGCGCCGTGAGCTGTTCAAATAAACCGGCGATAATTCTATGCCCCGTCAGCACCTTCGCGTCGTTGCCGGTGATCCCATAATCGCGAACGTATCGCTCCCTTTTTTCATTAGCAAGCTCC
>DBDO01000154.1:0-23900 GCA_002293605.1 Desulfovibrionaceae bacterium UBA930 | reverse complement strand
ATAGCGGTAATCATGCGCGTTTTCCTTGGAGCGCATAGCGAAGGATTCGCCTTTAACGTCGTCCCAGCGGCGGGTCTGCTGCACTACGCTTTTGCCGCCTTCGAGAAGCGCGATTTGCCGCGCGGCTTCGTGTTCGGCCGCGCGGGAAACGGCCTTGATGGAATTCAGGTTCTTTATCTCCGTACGGGTTCCAAAATCGCCGCCGGGACGGCGCACGGAGAGGTTTACGTCCGCGCGCAGCGACCCTTCCTGCATCTTGCAGTCGCATATGCCGAGATACATCAGAATTTCGCGCAGCTTTTCCAAATATGCTGCCGCCTCGGTGCCGGAGCGCAGATCCGGCAGGGATACTATTTCCAAAAGCGGTACGCCGCAGCGGTTGAAGTCCATACACGTTTCGCCCGACTGCGGATCGTGTACGAGCTTGCCCGCGTCCTCCTCCATATGGATTTCACGGATGCCTATCTTTTTAGAGGCTGTTCCCGCTTCGATTTCCAGATAGCCTCCGCTGCAGATGGGGGAGTACAGCTGCGATATCTGATATGCCTTCGGCAAATCGGGATAGACGTAGTTCTTGCGGTCGAATGCGCATTCGTTCGCAATTTCACAGTTAAGCGCAATTCCAAGCCGCGCCGCATACTCGACGACGGTACGGTTCAGCTTCGGCAGCGAGCCGGGCATACCGGCGCATACGGGGCAGACTTGGGTATTCGGCCCGCCGCCGAACGCACTCGCGCAGCCGCAGAATATCTTTGATTTTGTGGACAGCTCGGCGTGAACCTCGAGCCCTATGACCGTTTCCCACTTCATAGCGNNTCCGTGCGGCGCTGATAGACGCGCGCGGCGGATACGAGCTTCGCTTCGGAAAAGGCTTGTCCTATTAGCTGGAATCCAACAGGCAAGCCCTTGGCCCCTAAACCGCAGGGCAGCGCGACAGCCGGGAGGCCGGCCAAATTTACCGAAACGGTATAGACGTCCCCCATATACATCTTGAGCGGATCGCCTGCGTTTTCGCCGATTTTATACGCCGCCGTGGGCGCAATCGGAGAGATTATCATGTCGAAGCGCTCGAAAAGCCGGTCGTACGCCGCCCGAATCATGCCGCGAACCTGGAGCGCCTTTTTATAGTAGGCGTCGTAATAGCCCGACGAGAGCACAAATGAGCCGAGCATAATTCTGCGCTTGACCTCAAGCCCGAAGCCCTCGCTGCGGGACATGCGGTATACCTCTTGCAGCGTCTCCGCGTTTGGGCTCCTGTAGCCGTATTTTAGCCCGTCATAGCGCGAGAGATTGGACGAAGCCTCGGCGCAGGCTATTATATAGTAGGCGGGGATCATATACTCCATCAGCGGCATCTCGAATTCCTCAAGCGCTGCTCCGGCTTGTTCCAGCTCCAGCGCCGCGGCTAAAACGGCGCTTTTTACGTCCTTGGATATGCCCGCGCCGAAATAATTGCGGGGCAATCCGATCTTTACGCCGTCCATGCGCTCGGGCGTATTATTTTCGAATTCGAAAGCAGCGTCCCGAGTGCAGGTAGCGTCCATGCCGTCCCGCCCGGAGATGAGCGAGAGCAGCGCGGCGCAATCATCGATATTATTCCCGATAGGGCCGATTTGGTCGAGGGAGGAGGCGTAGGCGACGAGGCCGTACCGGGACACAGCGCCGTACGTCGGCTTTATACCCGTCGCCCCGCAAAAGGAGCAGGGCTGGCGTATGCTGCCGCCCGTATCGGAACCCAGCGCCAGCGGTATTTCGCCATTTGCGACGGCCGCCGCGCTGCCGCCGGAGGAACCGCCCGCCACACGGGACGTATCCCACGGGTTTTTTACAGCGCCAAAAGCGCCCGTTTCGCTGGAGCCGCCCATGGCGAATTCGTCCATGTTGGTCTTGGCCACAATGATCGCCCCGGCTTCTTTCAGCTTGCGCACCACAAAGGCGTCATAAGGGGGAATGAAGTTTTCCAGCATGCGGGAAGCGGCTGTCGTGCGTATGCCCTTGGTACAGAAAAGATCTTTGACCGTTACCGGAACGCCCCAAAGCGCCTTGCCAGGGCTATAGCCTTCGGCCTCACAGGCACGGGCCGCAGCCCGGCTCTCCTCTTCGCACACTGTCAGGCAGGCCCGGATTTTGGGTTCGGTTTCGGCTATGCGGGCGAGTGAGGCCTCAACCGCCTGGGTTGGGCGCAGCTCGCCCTTGGCGAGTTTATCGCGAATTTCAATAAGGGTAAGCGTGTGCAGTGCTGTCATGAACGTTCCTATAGCGTTTTGCGCTGTTGCGCTCCTCAAAAAAACTTGCCGTCATATAACGGGGGGGACAACGAAAAAGGACTGCTGGCGCTCAGGCGCATTCGCCAGAATTTCGTCCGCCGAGCGGCGCTTTTCCGCCGCATCCTTGCGCGGAGGCGCAACGTGTTCAAGCGGGCAGTATAGCGGCTCGACCTTGTCCGTATCCACCTGATTCAGGATATCCATGTACCCGAGCACAGCGTCAAGCTGCGCGGCTATTTCGGCAACGCTGTCCTCCCCTCCTTCCCCCGGCGTGCCGGAGGGCGACTGGGAAAGATTGATTCGGCATAAGGCGGCTGTGGCCAAGACCTGTTCTTTGGTAACGGACATGTACGCTCCTTGGCGTTCAAAAGAAAAGACAAGAGCTGTGTATACTCCGGAAGCGAAAAAGCCGCAACGGGCGGAATATTCGTTTTCAGGGCGGAAGTATTTCATAGCTGGGGGGAGCCCTATGCGCTGACTGGGGCAATTGCCCCTTGCGTTCCTTTGCGCTCTTTCATCAGGCTATTTGCAAAGCCGTATTTTCCCCTTGGCAAGATCTTGCCAAGTTCGATATCTTAAAAAGCCTTCTCGCAGTAAGAAAATATTCGACAGCACAGTTGTGCCTCTAAAAGTTGGCAAGATCTTGCCAAGTGCTTTTTTTCTTACTTGCGCAATATTTTTACGGGAAAAATCGAGGAAATTTCAAAAATTGCTTGGCAAGATCTTGCCAACTTTTAGAGGCGCTTAAACTTATAACTAATTGATTTATAATATTTTATATGAATGGAACAGTTCTTGCTTATATATTAACACATGGAAGCGTGGCTTTTTGTCAGGCGCAGTTTCCCTTACTCCCAGCAACCTTTTTTCATATGGAAGAAGGGAGACAGTTCTTGCGTAAGTCTATGGCTATGGGAAACGGAGATACAGGGGACCCCTTGGCCAATAGTTATATCGCCGGGTATTATAATGATTATATCTATGCAGCATTGCGTGCAGGATCTAAGTTAGGCAGTAAAGCCTGCCTCAGCAGACTTGCTTTTTTGTATAGAGAAGGAGATTATGGACAAAAAAATAAAGCTCTCTATAACTGTGTAAAGAAAATTGATAAAAGCATCAACTGGTTTTACCCCCCAAAGCCTGTGGAGAATTTTGATGCTTTGTGCCCGCACCCCACGCCCTTGAATATAACGCCGTGAGTGAGGGAGGGTGATATGCGCCATACATGGCTGGCCTTACTTTTAGGGTTATCAAAGTACTTTTTTCCAGAAGCAGCGCGGCACGGAAACGGGCGGCCCAGCCCCCTGGTTGTAAAAATCTTCCAGAAAGCGATTCACAGCCCTTTTATTCCCGGCCTGGACAAAATCCGTGAGGGCCTTTGTTTCCACGCATTCCAAAATAACCTTGCGCTTCGGGGTCCAGAAAAGAGCATTGGCAAAGAGTGTAAGCATCCCCCTGCCCAACTCCCGCATCATGTTCGGCGCAGAACCCGAGGCGTGGCTGAAGGCGCTGCCCCAAAGCCCGGTGGTGCGCACCAGCAGAACCCTGGCTTCAGGCGCTTGCGAGAGAATACGAAACACTCCGGCATTATTTCCTATTTCCTCCCGATCCGAACGGTAGACGCGACCGGAAGGATACAGGAGCACATTGTCGCCCTGCCGGAGCGCTTCGCTGACCGCGCGCAAGCCCTCAAGCACGCGGGCCATTTCCTTGCGACCGGCCTGGGCAGAATCCGGTATGGTTACAGCCCGGACAATGCGGCTGACCGCCTTTTGCAACAGGCCGCTCATCTGCCCTTCGTCTGCTAGCGGCCGTGGCGCAAGACCGGCCAGACGGGAATAAACGATAACAGGATCAATCAGGGCCGGGTGATTGGGCAGAATCAGCATGCCCGGCTTGCCATCGGTGTGCTGTTTCGGCGCGGGCAGCAGGGCGTCCAGACCGCGCTCCTGCACCTGATAGCGCAGGGCCAGAAGCGCTTGCAAGCCCAGTCCGGTGAGATTCAACGCCGCATCCCGCAAACTTGCGGGCGGCAAAAGCCCCACTCTTTTGGCGGCAAAAAAGATGATGAAGCACATAGTGGCCCCGCCGTAGCAAAAAAAGGTCCAGGCGGGCGGGAGTGCGCCTATCAGACTAAAGGCCGCGCCGAACAAGGCCATTGCGCTAAAACTCATGAAGTTGGATACGGCGATCACCCGCCCCTTGCTGTCCACTGCCGGGCGCACCTGAATAAAACTTTCCAGCGGAATAAGGTAGACGCCGCCGCAGAGTCCTGCGCCGAAAAGGCCCGCCCCGAACCAGAGCGCTTGCAGCGGCACAGGGCCTGCTGCGGCGGGCAGCAAAGGAGTCAGCGCGATCAGGCAGAGCATGACCCCCATGCCCAGACCTGAGGGCAGCAGCAAAAAACGCCAGCTTTGCGCCGTAAAACGACCGGCAACAAGCGAGCCCAGGGCCACGCCGATCATGAGCAGCGCGGTCATCAGCCCTGCCGCGCTCATACTGTAGCCAAGAGAAGAGGAAAGGTTGGCAATGCTGATAACGCAAAGCGCCGCAATGCCGAAAAACCAGGCATCCGCCAGGAGCACGAAAAAAAGCGCCCTGTCCTTGCGCGTGCCCCAGGCGAGTTTCAACGAGTCCAGAGGGCCAAGCCAGGGAAAAGGCCTTTTTGCATAATCTGCAAGGGATGAAGGCCTATGCCGCAGGCTCAGCGCTACGGTCAGCCCGAGCAAGGCCAGAAGGACAAGCGTCAGAGCGGCGGCGGCCCGCCCCGGATCCCGCCCTTTCATATCTAAAAGTTCAAGTAATTCTTTAAAAACAGAGGAGTCCAACACAGGCCCGGCAGCGGCCATGCCCGCCAAAATTGCCGTTGTAGACGCCAGCTTGATCAAGGCATTGGCCCTGGGGACTGCTTCCGGAGCAAAGGTCTCCGGTATGGCACCGTTAATGGCCGGGCTGAAAAAGGCGGATTGCACGCCCATGCAGAACATCACCGCCAGGATGCCCGTCCAGTTGTCATCCATAAGCATAAAGGCCCCCGCGAACAGGGCCAGCAGTTCCAGGCTTTTGACGGCAAGGATCACGGTCTTTTTGGCCAGCCTGTCCGCAAGTGCCCCGGCCCAGGCGGAAAAGAGAATGAAAGGCAGGGAAAACAGAACAGTGGCCGTGCTCTGCATGCCGGTCATGTGCGCGCCCGCAGCCATAAGAATGGCGGCTTGCTTGTAAAAATTGTCTGTAAACACGCCAAGGGCGTAGCACGCGCCCATTACGCCAAGAGCGCGCCCGTCTCCGGAAGCGGAGCAGGCCGGACTGGATATTTCGTCTACTATGGACATCAGCTCCTCGGGATACTTTTTCGTTCCTGCTGTTGCCGCTGCTGAAAAAACACCGTAAAGCGGAACTGCCCTATGCCGGTGCGAAGCGCGATTTTCCCCAAAATGCTCCCGTTCAGACCGCAGGGCAAGCCTTTTTTCACAGAGAACGGCTCGCGCCTCCCCGTATTTTTTGGATATTCATATTCCGGACAAAAGAAAAGGCTTGCATTGTGGGGCCGTCTTGGGTAAAGAAAGCATCCGCACACACGAGGCGAATGCGCACACAGGGCAAGGTAGCTCAGTTGGTCAGAGCATGCGGTTCATACCCGCAGTGTCGGGGGTTCAAGTCCCTCCCTTGCTACCAGGATTCCATCCCGAAAGGGACGAAATAGACCCCGGAAGGCTTACCCAAGCTTTCCGGGGCTTTTTGTTGTCCGGAACAAGCCCTGTTTTATCCTTCCCTTTCAGTCGGTTTCCCCCTATAGTCCTTTTCATGCAAAATACGCCGCACGCCATGCTTTTGGCGCGCCCGTGGCCTGAACCTCTACTTTTGCACCGAGATTCGCCATGACAATCCCTTCCGATACCTTGGATGATTCTTCCGCCTCCGCCCGGAAGCAAACACAAGGCGATGCCTCTGCCGGGGCTGCCTCCCTGCCCTCCTATATGCTTGAGCCTGAGCCTTCCCTCTCCAGCGTGCCGGAAAGGGAAGAAGAAGGTGTGCAGACAGCTCAGTCCCTTTCTCCCAAGGAGGCAGCAGCAGCCTCACAAAATGAACGCGTGTTCGCTGTTGCGCCTGACGGTGCCGCAGTAGCCCTTGAAACAGAACGAGAAGAAAGGGCCGCCCCCCCTGCGGCGGAACAGCCCCTATCGCCATCTGCCGCTCCACAGTCCCCGGAAGATGGCGGCAAGGCGTCTGCATCCTCCCCTTTAGCTGCCGCTTCTTCCGCCTCTACAGCGTCCCCTCCTGTAAAAGAAGAGGCCCAAGGGAAAAAAAACAGCGCCCCCTCCAGAGGGCCTGTTCCCCGCCCGGCATCTTTTGCCCAAACCCACCCGATACTGGGCGTTGAGCAATCCATGCCGCCGAGCCTGCTTTCCCGCCTCTACGCCATTCCTGCTGTCTGTCCGGTGCTTTTTCTGAGCCTGATGCTTTTATTGCAGCTTTTTCTCAGCCTTGATGCCCGCAGCCTCTGGATAGACGGAGAAGTGCAACTGGCCGGGAGCTTTCAGGCGCTTTCCGGCAGCAAGGCCTGGTTTGCGCACTTAAGCGGCATCACAATCCAGCCGGGAACGCCGCCGCTCTATTTCTGCTTTCTATACGGGCTGAACCTGCTGATCAATACACAAGGGCCTGTACTCTTTTTTCTTGCCTCGGGCGTCTGTGCCCTGCTCTATCTGTGGGCAGCCCTGGGGCTGGGCAGATTTGCGGGCCGCGCTGACAGGCGCAGCAACCTCGCTGCCGGAATCATGCTGCTCAGTACTGCCTGCGTTCTCGGCCTCACGCACCGGGCAGGCGGTGATCTGCTCTTCGCGGCCCTGACCTTGTGCGCCTCCACCACGCTGTACCGGGCTTTTGTCAGCCCTGAGGCAAAGATTCCAAGCATGGTTTGGGGCTTTACGCTTGCGGCAGCGGCTGTTCTGACCGGCGGACTTACAGGCCTGCTGCTCCCCTTGTGCGCCATTATTCTTTTCGCGCTCTGGCGCGGCGTAAACGGACTGAGCCGTCTGTTCCGCCGGGACTTTCTCATCGGTCTGGCATCCGGGCTTGTGCTTATCGTCTTGTGCTTTGCGGCCCTGCACTGGACGCGCGGGGGCTTTGACCTCAGCCTCCTCACGGCCACGCTTGAAAAACAATTTCTGGACGGCCTTGCGCAAAGCCTGCGCGATCTGCCAGGTACCTGGCCCGGCGCTCTTCTGGGATTGTTTTTGGCCCTTCTGCCCTGGACCTTGCTGATATTCTTCCTGCCCTGGAAGGGTCTGTTCGGAAAATCCATGCGGGAAGGCCTTGCGGCCTCGCGCACGCCCGCTAAAGAGGGGCTGGCCTTTTTGTGGAGCCTGTCTCTTGTCGGCCTGCCGCTCGCAATCCTTTATTCCGGCAAAAACTCCGGCCCGCTTTTACTGCTGCTGCCTCCCCTGGCCCTGCTCGCCGCACGTGCCTTCCTGGGCATTGAAGGGAAGCGGGCGGCCTGCTTTCGTTACTCCCTGGCGCTTTTGCTTTTTCTTGTCGGCCTTGCGGCCTTGATCGGCTCCCTGATGCTCTTTGGCGCGCTGCCCAAGCCCGCCTTTCTGGGCATTCCCTGGGTACTGCCGAGCAGCAGCGGATTCTTCGCCGTTGCGCTCATCCTCATGCTGACCGGCATTGTGCTCTGGCTTATGTTGGGTAGTTCCAGGCCGGAAGGTATTTTGCTGATTACGGCCCTGTCGGCCACGCTCGTGGGCTACAGCATCGGCGCTCTGTCGGCTCCCGCCCTAGACTCCGTGCTTGCCCCCAAACAACAGGCTCTGCTCTTGCGCGCCTATGCGAATAAAGAGTACGCGCTAGCTTCCTGCAAGGTGGAAACAGGCATCTATGACTACTATGCCCGCCATGCCATACCCGCGCTTGCCGGTATGGAGGAAGCAAAGCGCTTTGCCGAAAAGGACAGGGTCGCCATTGCCATGCCGCTTGCCGAGGCCGAAGCATGGTCCGACAAGCCGGAGGGGCTGAAAGAAGTGCAGCGCCAGGCTCTGGGCAGACAGGTGTATGTTATCCTGGCCAATCCGGCCTTGCCGGATTTGGCTCCGGCAGCGGAGCCTTTGAGCGAGGGCTTTGATTTGGTGGAAAAAGCCAAAAAACTGCTGCGTGAGCTGGGTGTGCCCATTCCGGTACTGCAAGAATCCGGACAAGGGAAAAAATCCCCTCCCGCAGAGCCGCAAACAAAGGAACAACAAGCCGCCCCTTCTGCGCCGGTAAAGCCCGAACTCAAGGAGAGCGGCGCAGAAGAGGTGCAAGCGCCCCCGCTTGAAGCTCCTGCTGTCCCCCCGGCTCCCATACAGGAGCCCGCACAAAAACAGACCCCGGCTTTGCAAAACAGCCCTGCCGGGCCGGGCCAGAGCGAAACGGCACCTGCGCTTCCCGCAGCACCGTCTGCAAGCCCGCAGGAAGATAGGCCATCTGCCGCGCCCCAAGAACAGGACGCAGCCCCGCAAGAGCACGCGCCGCCTTCAGAGCCGCTGGAACCGGCACCGGAGACAATGGTTCCTTCCACAGCCGGAGTTTAGAGGCTGGCTTCATTATTCTGGGGGAAATAATTTCTCCCAGACCCCTTCTCTTTGCTTTGTTAGCGCAAAACGCAAGCAAAGCAGAAATGGGGGTGCAGGGGATTCAATCCCCTGCCAGGGGGCTTGGGGGACGGAAGTTCCCCAGCAAATTAATAGGGGCAGCCCCTAGGCTTCTTCCTCGTCCAGCTCTTCTTCCACTGTTTCCAGAACAAGCTCCATGGCAATGCGCTCAATGGCCGGAAGTTCCGGCTTCGGAGCTAGAAGCTCAAGATAATCCTTGCCTGCCTTCAGAATCTCTCCTGTTTTTTCCGAATAGGCAAGAATGTATTCCGTGACCAGAGCCACTGCCGCAGCTTCCTCGGCTTCCAGTGCCCGCATGGCCTCTTCATAGCTCAGTTGCAAAAGGGCGGCCCGTGTTCCGGCATCAAGAGAGACCGGGATGTCATTTTCATCAGAACAAGACGAATTTTTTGCTTGTTTATGTGTGCTCATGCTGCATCCTTGAAAAAGAGAGGTGTGCCGTTGCTGCGCCTTGCGGCGCTTTTACTACCATAAATCCTTGCAGAGGGGTGCACGCTTGTCAAGCTCTCTGTTCCGTCTGCGCAGGAACCTTATTTTTCAGGAAAACGCCTTGTCAAAGCGGAAAAGGGTTGCTACGCTGCACTGCAATTCGAGCTATCTTTCGGGCTCTCCATGCCGGTGCGGGACGCTCCATACCAGTGAATGAAGACTGCATCCGCCAGAGGCTCTATCTTCCGATAACGAGGTCGTTATGGCAATTTTTTTGCTTGTGATCGTGATTTTAGCCGTTTTTGCCGCGCTCTACCTGATCGCCGTTTACAACAGGTTGATTTCCCTGCGCGCCCGTTTTGAAAATGCTTTTGCCCAGATAGAGGTACAGCTGACGCGGCGCTATGATCTTATTCCCAATATTGTCGAAACCGCCAAAGCCTATCTGAAGCACGAAAACGATACCCTGCTCAGGGTTATCGCGGCCCGCAACGAGGCGGTATCCACGCTCAAGGCCGCTGCGTCCCATCCGGAAAATCCCGAAAGCATTGAAGCCCTTAATACGGCTGAAAGACGCCTTGGCGACAGTTTCGGAGGCCTTCGCGTGCAAATGGAAGCCTACCCCGAGCTCAAAGGCAATACGGTGATGATGCAGCTTTCCGAAGAACTGAGTTCAACGGAAAATCGGGTGGCCTTTGCCCGGCAGGCCTTTAACGATGCCGTGACAGCCTATAACATCCAGCGCAACAGCTTTCCCGCCAATATGGCGGCAGGCGCTTTCGGCCATACCAGGGACGCCGCCCTGTTGCAGTTCGCCAATACACAGGACATTCAGGCCGCGCCCAAAGTCGGTTTCTAGGCCATGGACTTCTGGTCCCACCAGGATAGCGCGCGGCGCAGAAGCGTACGCCTCATCATCCTGTACGCCGCACTTGTTCTCGCTTTTGCCCTGCTGGCGGCCTGGCTCATCGAATTGCTCTGGACCGGGTATGCCCCCGGCCTTGCAGGAGCCCCCCCGCATGGATACGCGCAGGCCCCGGCTCTTTCCTGGCTTCACATTGCAGGCATTGCCCTGGCTATTGCCGCCCTGATCGGCCTGATGACGCTGTTTGCCCCCTCTTCCCTGTCTTCCGGAGGCAGGGCGGTTGCGGAATCCATGCAGGGTACCTTGATCAATCCACAAAGCAGCGAGCTTGCCGAACGGCGTCTGCTCAATGTGGTGGAAGAGATGGCCCTTGCCGGGGGCATGCCTGTGCCGCCAGTATATATCCTTAAAGAGGAAGACAGCATCAACGCCTTTGCGGCAGGGCTTTCAGTCAACGATGCGGTGATCGGCGTGACCGGAGGAGCGCTCGCCTATCTGGACAGAAGCGAGTTACAGGCGGTGGTAGGCCATGAATTCAGTCATATTCTGAACGGAGACATGCGGCTGAACATGCGTTTCGCCAAATGGATCTTCGGGCTGCTCTGTCTCTCGGAACTAGGCCGCATTGTGCTGCGCGGCGCGAGCCGCAGTTCCTTCAAAAGCAGAAAAGATGACAACAGAGGGGCCATAGTGCTTATCGGCCTGCTCTGCCTTGTGGCCGGAGCCATTTTGGCTGTGCTGGGCAAAATTTTTCAGGCTGCTGTCACCCGTGAGCGGGAATTTCTGGCGGACGCTTCATCCGTGCAGTTTACCCGGGACAGGGCCATGGCTTCGGCCTTGAAAAAGATAGGCGGGCAGGGTTCCAAAATTCGCTTTACCCCTCTTGTGGACAGTTACAGCCACTTTTTCTTCTGCAGCACGGGGCCGGGCCTGTTCTCCACCCACCCTTCCCTGGAACAGCGCATTCGAAGGCTGGATCCGGAATGGAACGGTCTGTTCACGCCGCCCGAGCTTGTCGGCAAAGACAGCATCGGGCCTCCCTCCCCTGTTCCAAGTGTCCAGAATACGGTTGCTGGCCCTGCAAAAGTCCCTGTCTCTGTTTTTAGCGGAAGCTTTTCTCCTTTGGGCGCGGCTTTTCTGGCCCAGGCCCCGGATAGCCCGTATATGGACAAAAAGGCAGCAGCTCTTCTGGGTCTGCGGCCCGCCTCCGCCCCTGCGGCCCTGACCAAGCTCTGCCTCGCCGCCAGGGAACCCCTGGATGCCTGCGACCTGATGTACGCCCTGCTGCTTGACGATGCACCGGAGGTACTGGAACGGCAACTGGCAGCCCTTGACGATGCCGTGCGAAGGGATTCCGTGCGGGAGTATAAAAGAACCTTTGCCCTGGTCGGCGGGGAAGCCTTTTTGCCGCTTGTCGAACTGGCCGTTCCGGCGCTGAAGAGGCTTTCCGAACGGCAGTACGCCCTGCTGCGCAAAAGCTTGCGCCAATGCATAGAGGCGGACGGCAGACAAAGCTTCAGGGAATGGATATTGTACCAGTTGATCAGCAGTCTGGTTGGCGCGCAGTACGCAAGAGAAGCGAAAAGCATACAGATCGCGCGTGAACAGAGGGATGAGGCTCTGCGTACGCTTTTGGCGGCCCTGGCCTGGCTGGAGCCGGACAGGGTAAAGGCTGAAGCCGCCTTTGCCGCAGGGCTGCGCGGGTTTTTCCAACAGGATCGCCCTGTGCCCCCTTTGCCGGAAAAGCCCGACCTGACCGCGCTGGAACAAAGTATGGATGCCTTGCGACAGGCCCCGCTAGCGCGGCAGGAGGCCTTTATGGCTGGCGCGCTGCGCACGGCGCGTTATGACGGCGTGCTGTCAAAAGAAGAGACTATGTATCTGCGCCTGCTTTCTCTCTGCCTGGGTAGGGCTTTTTCTCTTTGATATCCTTCATAAAAACGCTACACAGCGCCGCCTGCGCCGAAAAACATGGCCCGCAACTCCCTTACGTCCTTGTCCAGTTCATGACAGTGCGCGAGAATGCTTTCCGGCTTAAGGCCGAGTTTTTGCCATACCAGGGGGGACAGGGGAGATACCCGGATTTCACCGCTTGAGCCGTAGCCCAGAGCCTGGGCGAGCATATTGGAAGCAGGCAGCACAAGCTCTTCCGCCAGGGAGCTGTCTTCCACCCTATGATGCTGCAAAATGCGATCCACAAGCTCCTGGGGGCAGTTCCACTGGCGCAGAAGTTCGCCGCCAAGTTCCTCATGGGTGAAGCCCAAGGTATCTTTTTCCAGTTCATGCACCGTCTTGTGCTGCCGCCGCGCTTCCGTAAGCAGGTAGAGCGCGTGGGCGGGCAACTGTGCGTAAATTAAAAGCCGTGCGATATCATGAAGTAAACCGGCTACAAAAAAACTTTCCGGTCGGAGCAGATCCATGTGTTTGGCAAGCAGTCTGGCAGAGGCCCCGCAGGTGATGGAATGCCCCCAGAAAGACTCCATATTGACCAAAGATACGGGCAGACCTTTGAATGCCGTAAGCAGGGTGGCCCCCATGGCCAGCATGACCAGTTGACGCGCGCCCACGAACATGATCGCGCGCGATATGGTATCCACCTTAAAGGCAAGGCCGTAAAAGGGGCTGTTGACCAGCTTGAGCAGCCGGGCAGTAAGGGCCGGATCAGCGGCAATAATTTTGGCCACGTCATCGGCACCGGCCCTGGGCTCATTCAATACTTCTATAAGGCGGTGAAAAAGGGTGGGCAGGGTACCCATCCTGTACCCCGTTCCCATCAGCTTTTTGATATCCGCTTTTGGCGGGCGCTGGGTCTGAAAGGCGGGAGCCGCGGCCCCGCGCCGCAGGGCCGTACCTGGGCGGCTTAAGGCCATACGACTCTGCCGTTCCACGGCAAGCTCAAAAATGCTTTTGGCGATCGCATCCCCAGGATCGGGGAGCGGAAAGCGTTCAGCCACAGACTGGCGTATGGCCTGCAACAAATCATCAGAATGCAGCAGAGCCGCTTCGCTTAGTGCGGTCGGAGCAAGGGGCGAAGACTGGGGCATGGCAGGGGCCTCTTTTCCTGATGTCCAATATTTCCGTGTCCAGGGCATCTTTGTCTGAAGGTCTCACTTGTGGCGGCATGCCGCCATGCCGTGTTGGGAACTCTCTGCCAGTTACACTATACTGTCTATCATAAGCCCCTTTTAAGGGAAAGCCTGTTACTCCCCTTTTATGCCGAATTATGGCGCAAGCGCTCTTGACAAAGAGTCGGAGATTGCTGAGGATTACCGCCGGAGCCTTGTGCGCTTCCCCAAAAACGTCAGTCGGGCCAAAAAGATGCTGCAACATCGCGCCCAATGCCACAGGAGTCAATGTGCTCTCATCGCTTCCCCCTATTCTGGACATCGGACTTGGCGTTTTACTCCTGCTTTTTCTGGTTCGCGGGCTTTTGCGGGGCTTTGTGCGCGAGTTTGCCGAACTGGCCGGTATTTTTCTCGGCATCTTTCTGGCGGGCCGTTTTTACCAACAGTTCGCGCCGCAGTTTGCCGGAGTGGTCGGAGCGCGCTGGGCCGCTGGGCTTTCTTATGCCGGTATAGTGATTCTCACCCTTGTGGGCACGGCCATAGTGGTGGCGCTTATCCGGCGTTTTATGGCCATGACCTTCACCACCTGGGTGGATACCTTGCTGGGTGCCACCTTCGGGCTTTTGAAAGGAACCTTTCTCTGCGCGATTCTTGTTGTTTTGATGCAGCGCTTTGTGCCGGATTCTCCTTTTTTGAAGGAGGCCTCCCTGCCCGGCTATATCGATACTGTGGTCGCTCTGGCGCGGTCCCTGCTTCCGGCCTTTCTGGAAGCGGCCTCTTCCCTTTCCAAATAACCGCCTTGCCTTCAGGATAAACCATGTCTTCAGAATGTGATTCTTTACGAAAACTTCAAAACGTCATTGCCGCCCTCATAGCACCGGACGGCTGCCCCTGGGATCGGGAACAGACCCCGCAAAGCCTTTGCGAATATGTTCTGGAAGAAGCTTACGAACTGGCCGAGGCCATTCGCTGCGGCAAGGTGACCGAGGTGGCTGAGGAACTGGGGGATGTGCTCTTTTTGCTGGTTTTCATCAGCACGCTTTACGCCGCCAAGGGCGAGTTTACCTTTGACGAAGCCGCTGCCGCCAATGCGGAAAAAATGATCCGCAGGCACCCCCATGTTTTTGCCGAAACCGTTTTTGCCTCGCGGGAGGAACAGCTTTCCGGCTGGGAACGTATAAAACGCGCGGAAAAAGCCGATAACGAAGGCAAGCCCGCCGGTATTTACGACAGCCTCCCCAAAGCCCTGCCTCCCCTGCTTAAAGCCTATCGTATTCATTCCAAGGCGGCCCGGGCGGGCTTTACCTGGGACAACGACCAGGATGTGGAACAGCAGGTCGAGGCCGAATGGCTTGAACTTCTGGACGCCATGCAGGGCAATGACAAGGAGGCTCAGGAACGCGAACTCGGCGACCTTCTTTTCACCCTGGTTGAACTTGGCAGACGCAAGGGCATCAAAGCCAGCGCCGCGCTTGAGGGAACGGCGCGCCGCTTTCTTTCACGCTTTGCCTTTATGGAAGAGGCGGCAGGAAGGAAAGGCGAGGAATTCTCCGCACTAAGCATGGAAGAAAAAAACGCTTTGTGGGATACTGCCAAGGCGGCGGAACAGGCGGAAGAGCCGAAAGCCTGAACGGCTGCGGCTCGCCTGGCCTTGTTGCAAGGCATCGCCTGATGTGACCTTTTCATCCGCCTTTTGTTGGAGCCTTTATGAGCCAAAGCAGCACTCCCCCCCCGCAAAGCCTGCCCTCTGCCTCTATGCCTTCCGTTGAGGCATCCGAAACAACAGAAATACAAGGCGCGGCGCAACACATGGCGGCAGGGCCGACCCCCTACCCTTTTGACGCCCTTACAAACGGACAAACAGAGGCGGGCAAGCTGTTCCCCTGGTTTTTTCTGGCCGTGTTGCTGTTCTCCCTGTATCTGCTCTATCATATAATGCAGCCCTTTTTGCACAGCATTATCATGGCCTGCGTCATGACCGCGATAAGTTACCCGCTGTATCAAAAATGCCTGCTGCTGACCAAGGGGCGCAGAATTCCGGCCGCCCTGATCATCCTGCTTGGCATCACACTGGCGCTCGCGGCCCTGGTCACCATTTTTGTGGCCGGGCTTATTCCCCAGGCGCGTTCGAGCATATCGGCGGTAAACCAATGGCTTGGCGGCGCGCACCTCGGGGAAACGCTGAACCTCTATATCCAGCCCGTGCTGGAATGGCTGAACGAGCGCCTTCCCGAATTTTCCATCTCCATTGATGAAATCCGCAACACTCTGACCTCGCTTTCCAGCAGAGCCGGGCAGTACCTGCTCGGCAAGGCCTCGGCCCTGCTCGGCAACACCTTGAGCTTTTTTATTCACTTGCTGCTGGTGCTGCTGATCATGTTCTTCCTCCTGATTGACGGATCTTCTCTGGTCGGGCGTCTTTCCTACCTTTTGCCCATGAAGCCGGAACAAACCGCCGTTGTCATGGAAAGTCTGCGCCGCATGGCCCGGGCCGTGCTGGTGGGAGGTTTTTCCGTTGCCGTGCTGCAAGGAGTCGTAGGGGGAATCGGCCTTGCCATAGTGGGAATTCCGGCCCTGTTCTGGGGCGCGGTAATGACCTTTGCGGCCCTGGTGCCTGTTGTGGGCACGGGGCTGGTCTGGGCCCCTGCCGTGGCTGTTCTGCTGATCATGGGTGACTGGGAAAGCGCCCTCTTTCTCGCGCTCTGGTGCGGCCTGCTGGTCACAAGCATAGACAGCGTCCTGCGGCCCCTCCTTTTGAGGGACGGGGCCAAAGTGCCTTTGCTCTTTTTGTTCATGGCTATTCTTGGCGGCGTGAATGTCTTCGGCATGCTCGGGCTTTTATACGGACCGCTGATTCTGGGTCTTGTGGCGGTTATGCTGGATATCTACGCCGAAGAATATCACGATATTTTACGCGCCCGAGCGCGCGGGAAATAGCCCAAACAAACGCAAATAATTACTGTACAGCCGGTAAGGCACCCGGGCAAAGGTGCCGTAATCGGCAGCCAGTTCCAGGCCGGGAATGCAGCAACGTACTACAGGAAAGGCCAGTTCCGCATGCGTCAAATCGGCATACAGAGGCGGTCTGCTGTTTTGCTCCAGCAGGGCCTCCAGCATAGCCAGGCTTGCCGCCGGAGTGGGCAGGGAGTAGTCCGGCATATCCTGAAGCCTGCGCACAGGGAGTCTGCGCAAAAGCGGCCCCGAAGGACCTCTGTCCGGGTAGGGAAAGGGCGTTTCGGTCAGGGCGGACACAAGTGCCTTGCGGGAAGAAAGCGCGGCTCCGTGCCCTGCCGCAATCCCCCCCTTGGGACCCATGACAAAGCACTTGTACGCGGGCACGCCGAGCGGCCCGGTCAGATCCTGAAACTGCACATTGATGCCGCGCGCTTTATAGTCATACAGCAAAGCCGCGATGAGAGGGTCCTCATCCGCTTCCAGGGTGAAGCAGGAAGTCCTGGCAAAGGGCGTAACCGCCTCGGCGTCTCGCTCTATCACTTCGAGTAGAGCCGCGAGTTTGGCTTCTTCCATGGTGCAGCCTGTGGCGATGCCGGTGGAGCCGGGGGCATCGAACAGGGCTATTTCATCCAGATTACAGAAGAGCCCGACCATCTGCGCGGGCATGAACACGGGCGCTCCGTCAGAGGATGTGCCTTGCAGCCAATATAGCGGGGCGTCCTCATAAGGGACCTCCAGCGGGTAGTCATTGGGATCCAGGGCCGTAAGCCCCTCCCGCAGCAGTTCGGAACGAGCGGCCCGGCGCAGGGGCGTGCGCGTAGCCCGCTCTTCAATACCGCTTTCAGATACGCTGAAGTACATGGCGGCTCGCTCCACCATCTCCATGAGGCAGGACGCCCTGGCGTCCGCAAGGGAAAGCCCGCGCCCGTAGGTGGTGGCCCGGCCCTCCAGGCTGTGCGCATGTCTGCCGCAGCGCGTATTCAGGCGGATGTTCCAGGGACGGAGCAGGGCCACAGGGCTTAAGGAGGCCGTGTGACGCATCTCGGCCCCGGCAATAATGCCGAGCCGGGTAAGGCGCTCTTCAGCTAGAGCGGCGGTTTCCGCAGAAGGCGGGCGTTGGTAGGCCGCCTGACAGCCAGAATTTTTATGCAGGGTGTAGAGCTCGGGCAGGGACAGGGAAAAGGGCGCAGTAAAGGCCGGACCATTACCGGGTGCAAAGGTGACGGAAGGGACAGTTGCGGCTGCGGGCTGCGCATCAGACTGAAAATCGGGATGCAATTCAAGGTACAGCGGAGCAAGGCCGTTTTCGCCAGGGGCCTTCAAGGCCCTGTGGCTGCGTATGTTCGCCTCAAAAAGCGCTCCCCAGGCCCGATGGGCCTCTCTGTCTGACAAACGGCTCCAGCGCAAAAAGATCAGGGAACTCCCCTCTCCGTCCGGCAAACCCTGCGCGGCATTCAGCGTATCAGGCAAAGCCCCGGCCCCTTCAAACGGGGATGCAGGGGACTGAGTCCCCTGCCAGGGGGCTTGGGGGACTAAGTCCCCCAAAGATTTCAACACAAGGCATTCTCCAAGCAGGGCTTGTACGGCCAGAGGGAAATCCCCCTCCGGCCAGGTCTCGTACAGGGCCGCAAGTAATTCATAGGGAGGCAGGCCGCTTACTCGGGAAAGCAGGTGGCGGCGCATGAAGTCGTCCAGAGGATGCTCCGCCAGATAGGCAAGGGACTCGCTTAAAGAAGGCAGCGGAGAGGGTTCGCAGGAAAAGTAGCCTGTCGTGGCCTCGGTCGAGCTATGGGTGTAGATATAGCGCATCAGGCCCTCAAAAACGCGCCAAAGGCCAGGGTGGTGGCGTAGAGGTCGGCCACGCCCGCAAGTTCAAAGGGGCTGTGCATACTTAAAACAGGCGGCCCGCAGTCGATGATATCCATGCCATAGGCGGCCAGATGCATGGCCACGGTTCCGCCGCCGCCGCCGTCCACCTTGCCGAGTTCTGCCATCTGCCAGGGAATGCCCTGCCTGTTGAGCAGGCCGCGCAGCCAGGCCACATATTCTGGGTGGGCGTCATTGGCTTCGTATTTGCCCCGGCTGCCGGTGAATTTACAAAAGCAGGGACCGTGCCCGATGAGCGCGGCATTGAGTTTTTCGTGCAATTCCTGCCAGTCCGGATCAATAGCAGCGTGCACATCGGCGGAAATACCCTTGGTGGCGAGCATAACCGTGGAAAGACGACTTTTGGGCTCCCAGGCGGCGATCAGATCTTCGATACAATATTCGAAAAAGCGGGATTTTGCGCCGGTGGACCCTTCAGAGCCGATTTCTTCCTTGTCCCAGAACACCAGGCACTGCGTGTGCTCAGGGATATTTTGCGCATCAAGCAGGGCTTCCAGGGCGCAAAAGACGCAAATGCGGTCATCCTGCCCGTAGCCGCCGATCAGGGCCGAATCCAGGCCGACATAACGGGCGGGGCCGGCAGGCACGGCCTGAAGCTCCGCCGAATACAAATCTTCTTCCACCACCCCATATTTGTCGTTCAAAAGCTTGAAAATATGCGCCCGAATCGGCTCTTTGGCAGCCCCGGACGTATCTTTTTTACCGCCCCCGGCTTTGCCCAGGGGCCTGTGGGCCACAATCAGGTTGAGCCGTTCCGCGTCAAAGACCTTGGCCAGGGGCTGCTCGGCCTGATCCTTGGCCAGATGGGGCAGCAAATCCGCAATAGTGAAAACCGGTTCCCCCGGGCCTTCGCCAAGGCTCACGGCAATGCTTTTGCCGTCCTGACGCACAATAACGCCGTGAATGGCCAGGGGGCGAGCCAGCCACTGGTACTTACGAATGCCGCCGTAATAATGGGTTTTGGCCTGCCCTACCCCGGCCTGCTCCTGCATCGGGCGCTGTTTGAGATCCAGCCGGGGGGTATCGGCATGGGCCCCTATAAAGCGCAGACCCCTGGCAAGAGGGGCCTTGCCGCGCCGGGCAATGAACAGGCTCTTGCCGTGCAGATCCCGCATGACTTTGCCGCCTTTCATGGATTCGTCATATCCGGCTTTTTGCAGGCGTTCCTTGACATAGGCGATGGTTTCGCGCTCGGTCTTGCAGCGGGAGAGAAAGTCTATGTAGCGGTCTGCCAGGGCCTGCATGGCTTTAAGCTCTTTTGGGGCGGCATAGACCTCCCAGCAGTTTCTGGAGGTAAATTCAAGCGTCATAGGTGTTCCTTTTAAAATTCCAGATTTTTCGGGGTTCGCGGAAAAGGAATGACATCGCGGATATTGGTCACGCCAGTCAGCAGCATAAGCAGGCGTTCAAAGCCCAGGCCGAAACCGGCATGCGGCGCGGAGCCAAAACGGCGCAGGTCAAGATACCACCAGTACAGGCTCATATCGTGCCCGAGTTCGCGCACCCGTGCCTCCAGCATGGCAAGACGCTCTTCTCTCTGGCTGCCGCCCACGAGTTCGCCGATGCGCGGAACCAGTACGTCCATGGCCGCGACCGTTTTTTCGTCATCATTGAGCCGCATGTAAAAGGCCTTGATGCCCTTGGGATAGTCGTACACGATGACCGGCTTGCCAAAGTGCTCTTCAGCCAGGTAGCGCTCGTGCTCCGTTTGCAGATCAGTGCCGAAAAAGGCGGGAAACTCGAAGTTTCTGCCGCTTTTTTGCAGAATTTCCACGGCTTCGGCGTACGGGATACGGGCAAAGGGCTCCTTAATCAGTGTATCCAGACGATTGAGCAGGCCGGTATCCACAAAGCGGTTGAAAAGATCCACATCCTGCGGACAGCGCTCCAGAACCCGGCTCACCACGGTCCGGGTCAAATCTTCGGCCAAATCCATGTTTGCGCGCAAGTCAGCAAAGGCCATTTCCGGCTCAATCATCCAAAATTCGGCGCAGTGCCGAGGTGTATTGGAATTTTCCGCTCGAAAGGTCGGTCCGAAGGTGTAGACCTTGCCTAGGGCCAAGGCCATATTTTCCGCCTCAAGCTGGCCGGACACGGTCAGATTGCATTCACGCCCGAAAAAATCCTCTTCAAAAGGATTTTCCGCAGTCTGGCTGGCTCCTGAAGCGCCGGAAGAGGGGGCGACAGGCGCTCCCCCCAACGGCAGGGTGGTGACGCGAAACATCTCGCCCGCCCCCTCAGCGTCAGAGCCGGTCAAAATGGGCGTATGCACGTGAAAAAAGCCCTTTTCCCTGAAATACTCGTGCACGGCAAAGGCTGTTTCCGAACGGATGCGGAACATGGCACCGAATTTGTTGGTACGCGGGCGCAAATGCGCGATACTGCGTAAAAATTCGTCCGAATGGCGTTTTTTCTGCAAAGGAAAGCTTTCCGGATCAGCCGCGCCATACAGCAAAAGCTCCGCAGCCCGCACTTCCCACTTCTGCCCCTTGCCCGGCGATTCGACAAGCGCGCCCCGCACGGCTACGGCAGCGCCCGTGTTTACCAGCTCAAGCGCGCTATGCGCGGGCGTGCCTTCGTCGATGATAACCTGGATGTTGGCCAGACAGGAACCGTCATTAAGCTCCAGAAAGCTGAGACCTTTGGCATCGCGCCGGGTGCGTACCCAGCCGCAGACGGTAATGGAATTACAGGGGCCTGTGGCGGCAAGGGCGTCCTTGACCGCTGTGCGTCCGGCAAAAAGAGGTTCGGAGAGCCGAGGCATAAAGGGTTCCTTTCTTGGAAGTTGTTGTAGCGGCGTTTACAAATAGGAATCCGGCGCTTCAAGATAGTAGCGTACATAGTCGGCAACGCCCTGTTCAAGCGTATGCATGGGAGCCTCGTAACCTGCGGCCCGCAGGCGGTCCATGCGGGCCTGCGTGAAATTCTGGTATTTGCCCGCAAGCTGTTCCGGCATGTCCATATAGGTAATATTTTCCGGCAGCCGCATGGCAGCAAAAACCGCCCTGGCCAGATCATTCCAGGTGCGGGCCTCGCCTGTGCCGATATTGAAAATGCCGTTGGCCCCAGGGTTTTGCAAAAACCACCACATGATGTCCACGCAATCTTTAATGTAGACGAAATCGCGCATCTGGCCGCCATCAGCATAGTCGGGGTGTGTGGAGCGGAAGAGGCGCATCAGGCCCGTTTCGCCGATCTGGTGAAAGGCCTTGTTGACCACGCTGCGCATGTCGCCCTTGTGCTGCTCATTAGGGCCATACACATTAAAAAACTTGAGGCTGACCAGGGAATCCAGACAACCCGTTCTTTGCGCCCAAAGATCAAAAAGATGCTTGGAATAGCCGTACATATTCAGCGGACGCAAAGCGCTTAAGCCGCTGACATCATCATTGAAGCCAAGCGTTCCATCTCCGTAGGTGGCCGCGCTGCTGGCGTTGATGAAGCGGGCCTTCTTTTTCTGCGCGAACAGGCACAGGGCCTTGCTGTAGGCGAGGTTGTTGCGCATCAGAAAGTCGGCATCGCGCTCTGTGGTGGAGGAGCAGGCCCCCATGTGGATCACGGCGCTGATTTCGCCCTCCAGGGCGTTGCGCGTCACCAGTTCGATAAAGGCATCGCGGTGCATGTATTCCGCATAGCGGCGGTTGACCAGATTCTTCCATTTTTCCGAGCAGGCGAGGTTATCAACCACAAGAATGTTGTCGATGCCCATGCTGTTGAGCTTCCAGATCATGGCGCTGCCGATAAAGCCCGCACCGCCGGTCACGATATACATATGCTTCTCCAGTTCGACGATTTTTATAGGGCTCCATTATATATCCCGGCAGGGACTCCGCCCCTGCCCAAAGGCTTTATCAGAGGATCAGGCTGGCGCGCGTGCCAGAAGGCCGTAAAATGGACCTGTTCCGCAAGACAGCTTTCAAGTGCTGCTTTAAGTTCCAGAATATTTTCGCTCATACGCACAGGCGGTCGGAGTTGCGTATACTGTGCAGGGCAATCTCGGCCAGGGCGTTTACCGCAGCTGCGGCCAGGGGCGACCCCCCGCGCCTGCCGCGCACCACAAGCGAAGGAATATGCGCAGCTTGCAACAGCAGTTCTTTGGATTCGGCGGCATTCACAAAGCCCACGGGCATGCCTATAACCAACGCGGGCGGAGGACCGCCGCCATCAATATAATCCAACAAGGCCAAAAGCGCCGTGGGCGCATTGCCTATGGCAACAACAGCCCCGGCAAGCCCTTCCCCCAAGGCCGAAATTCCGGCCCTGGTCCGCGTCACGCCCAGCCGCAGGGCCTCTTCCTCAATGCCAGGCAAAGAGAGCACACAGGAAACAGGGACGCCCAGCGGCCTGGTGCGGCGTACGGGAATGCCCGCGCGAACCATTTCCGTATCCGTCCATACGCAAGCGCCCGCTTTCAGGGCAGCGACTCCAGCGGCCACGGCGGCATCCGGAATCGCCAGAACGTCCAGCAGGGACAGATCGCCCGCAGTGTGCACAAGACGCCGCGCAAGCTGCCAGGCATCGCCGCTAAAGGGCCTGTCTTCACCCACTTCGGCATCAATGATGGCAAAGGAGCGCGCTTCAATGGAGGCAGGAGAACTGGCCGGGTCAAGAACGGGCGAACCGGCCCGCCCAAGGGGATCAAAGGGCACTGTCGGACCGCCGGGCGAAAAAAAGCGAAATATATTCCGCATCTTCCGGGCGCGCATACAGACCGAGTTCGGCATCGCCGCCCGAGCAGACAAAGCGCCCTTCGACCAGAGTAATATAGCCTGCCGCAAGGGCTTTGGCATAAGGGAGCTGTTCGCGCATATCTGCATGGGCCACTTTATCGGGAAAAAGAAAAGGAATGGCTTGCCCGGAAAAGTCTTCGCATAATATATATTTCATGTACCATCCTCTCCAGTATTACAGCATTGTGCGCCCCGAAGCGTCACCCGAGGGCGGGCACAATGCCGCCTTCGCCTTGTAACTATGCCGTTTTTTCCCCTGGGGATCAACTCTCCCTTAAAAAGCCTGGGCATTCATTTCGGGATTAAGTGCACGCTCATTACTCTTGCGCAACGCTTTGCGCTGGGTCTTCATCCCCTCCCCTTGCAGAGCGGGTGCAAAGGGAAAAAAGTTTCTCAAAAAACTTTGTTGACCGTCTTGTACAAAAGATATTTTCGCTGTATATTTTTTTGTATGCAAACTACTGTGGACAATTAAGCAAATTTGATATAAAAAATGCTAGTCGTTGAAAGGTGATCAGCGTACGAGTAATGTGTTTTTTACCCGTAATGAAATCTGAGCTTCTCTCAAAAATTTGGATAAAAGGAGACCGTTTATGGAAAATTATCTTAAAGAAGCCCTTGAAATAGTCAAAGCGCAGGCCAGCGTTCGCACTATGACCGAGGAAGAAATTACCACCATGGTAAGAAAACTTTCCGAAGGCATTCGTGCAATCAGCGAAAACAGCGCTGGCACGGTTGAGGAAAGCGAAACGCTTGATCCCAAAAAGGCCATCAAAGAAAAATCCATCACCTGCGTCATCTGCGGCAAGTCTTTCAAACTGCTTACCAAAAAGCACCTTGCCTCGCACGGCCTTACTGCGGATGAGTACCGGGAAAGCTGCGGCTATAAAAAAGGCGCTCCGCTTGTGTGCAAATCCTTGCAGCGCGAACGTCGTAAAAAAATGCAGGATATGCGCCTTTGGGAACGCAGGGGCAAGCATTAATCAGCGCTTCCTTCAGCAAAACCAAAGCATTTCAAGAGGCAGCGGCGGGGCATGCCCCGCCGCCGC
>DBDO01000191.1 GCA_002293605.1 Desulfovibrionaceae bacterium UBA930 | reverse complement strand
AGGCGCTCGACCTCGAAAAAAAGCGTTGTGTCGGGCGGAATAACGCTTCCTGCGCCGCGTTTCCCGTAGCCAAGCTCAGGCGGCACGATCAAGGCGCGCTTTTCGCCAATCTTCATATCCAGCAGGGCTTCATCCCAGGCTTTGATGACCTGGCCCGCGCCCACCTCAAAGCTGAAGGGGCCGCGCCCTGCGGACTGATCGAATATCCGTCCGTCCAGAAAACGGCCAATGTAGTGGGTGTCGATGCTCTGGCCCTTGAGGGGCTTATCCCCTTTACCCTCGCGCAGCACCAGATATTTAAGGCCGGAAAAACTCTTCTTGGCCTTTTTTTCATAGTCGGCGATCTGGGCCGCAGCCGCCTTGTCCGCATCAGACACCGGGGCCGCAAGGCCGAAGAAAGCCGCGCCCAGGGTAAAAAACAGGGTGAGCATTGTCAGAAAAACAAGCGTCTTTTTTTGCATATTTCCGTCCTTTTATAGCGATGAAATTTTTAACAGCGCGGAGTTTTTCAAAAATCGCGGGTGCAGGGGGCCGCGCCCCCTGCCAGGGGGTCTGGGGGACAGAGTCCCCCAGATAAAAACTCGCGCTCTGTTATGTCCGCCGTGATCGCCGTGCGGGTCAACTGGGGGACGGAGTCCCCCGGATAAAAACTCGCGCTCTCTGCCGGAGGGGGCCGGGGAGGCTCTGCCTCCCCGGAAAACTGTTGGGGAGACAGGCCCTAACTGCCAAGGCCTGTTAACACAATATACAGCTGATAGCTTTCTTCCTGGGGTTCAACGCTGACCCGGCCGATAAGCTGAAAGCATTGGTGGTTGTAAATCAAATTGATGTGCGTTTCCCTGTTTTTGAAGTTCTCGTAATCCTGCAGATAGGTGGAACTCAAACTCCAGGGCCCCACGCTCGCGGTTGTCAGACCAAGGCGCAGATAGTGCAGCCTGCTGTTTCTTTGACGGGTGTATTCATCAATGGGCTGACGTACGTCATAGCCGACCGAAACACTGCCGTATGCCGGATCGCTGAGAGTCACAGCGCTCTGATGGCTGGTGAACTCGCCTTCATAGGGCGACCAGTTGTTGCGCGTGCTGACGGAAATGTAGTCCGTCAAATAGGCGGTAAGGTCACTGTACACATCGCCGAAGGGGCGGCGGGGGTATGTATCTTTGTCGTTGCTGCGCGTGGCCTCACGGTAGTCATAGGCCTGTTCAAGACGCAGGCTGAGGACATCACGGTACCCTGAAACCGTTCCCGGCGTCATCTCTCCGCTCTCTTGGTCCTTGACCATAACCACGCTCTCCCGCTTCGCGGTGAGCACATTGGTAATGGAATACACAAGTTCGGTGCGCGGCATGAGCCGATCTTCGGAATGGTAATAGGGATTGCGCTCCTGGTCCTCACTTGCGCGGCGTCTGAACTCCAGCCTTGGCTGCACGGAGTGGCGCAGACCGGTCCAGCGGCTCTGGCCCAGATTCTCTTTTGTTTTTTTCAAAGGCTCGGAGCCCAGCGTGAAAACCTTGGAAAATTCCGTAAACCCTGCCACGCTGAATTCGGGAATACTGCGCGACTCGCTGTACTGGCGCGGCACGTTGGTGTTGCTGTTTTCGTCTCTTGAGCGCCCGGCAAGTTCCGTATCATAGAGGGTTTGGGTCAGGCTGACGCTGGCGATAATCGAGCCGTAGCGGCTGTTCACCGGCAGCGTGAGCGTGGGAACGGCCTCATAGCGCGCGCCGCGCGTGCCGCTTTTGCGGTACATGTAAACAGCCTGCATGGAGGCGTCTATTTCCAGGGGGAACTCGGGCATAATTCTGCCCTTGTGCAGGAAGGCATCGAACTGGGGCAGGCGCTGCACGGTTTCATCCAGGGCGTGCGAACGGTTGCCGTTCCCCAGAGTGGCATCTTGCAGATAGAGGGATGAAAAGGCAAGGGAGACGCGTTCCCAGTCGCGGGAGAGCATAAAGCCGCTTTGGCGCTTCAGGCCTTTTTCCTGCAAGTCGCGCCCGAAAAGCGAGCGCAACTCGGAGCGGGAGCGGTCAAAGCCAGCCATGCCCTCTTCGAATTCAGAAAGAAAGTACTGGTCCGAAACATAGTCGAGATCAGCCTTGAAGCGCCAGGCCGGGTCCGGCAGCCGCGTGTCAATCATGCCCCGCAGCCAGTAGCGCTCGGAATTTTGGCGCACGAGGCCGTCACCGCCGTAGACGCCATCTTCCTGGCTCATCTTGCGTTTTTGATCCCACATCCAGTCGCCGCGCAGCCATATGGAGCTGTCCGAAGTGGGCTTTGCCCGGTACTCCAGACCGTGCATGAAGCCGCGCTTTTCCATGATATATTCGTTCACCATCAGGTCGCTGTTTTCATCAATGGCCCAGAAAAAAGGCTGGTTGAAAAAAAGGCCTTTTGTGCTGCTGTGTCCGTATTCAGGAATGAGCAAGCCCGTTTGGCGCTCTTTTTTGACCGGAAAGATGAAAAAAGGCGTGTAGGCTACGGGCTTATCCTTCACCTGAAAACTGGAGCGGGAAAGCCGCGCATAGCCGTCAACTTCAACCACGGCCTCTTCGGCGGTCATGGACCAGGCCGGGGTCTCGCCATCGCAGGTGGTTATTTTCGCCTTTTTAAAGGTATAGACATCGCCCCAATGTTTGTTGATATGTTCCCCGGCCACATAGGTGTGCGGGCCGGACATGAAGATACGGCCCTGCTTGAGCCAGCCCGTGCGGCTGCGCAAGTCAAATTCGGCCTCCTCAGCCAGAATTTCGTCCTGTTTGCTTTTTACAACCACCTTGCCCTTGAGAAAAACCCAGTTCGTGGCCATATAATAGCGGGCGAAATCTGCCTTCAGGTATTCATCGCCGCGCCTGAGGATCACATTGCCTTTGGCCTCCATGATCTCAGCATCATTGAAGGTTGTCAGACTGTCGGCGGTGAGATCCCAGCGCACCATGCGCTCGTCTTCCGTTTCCATGACCAGGGGCTGATCGCTGACCGGGCCGAGAAAGCGCGGCAGTTCCGGCCCCGGCGTCTCTTCGCGCGCAGGGGGGGCTTCATCCTGGGTGAGCGTTTGCGGCAGGGCCCAGCAGGGCAGGGCGCGCAGACAGAGCAGCAGGGCACAAAAGAGCTGAAGACAAAAGCGCGAAAAAGGCTGGCCGGGCATCGGGCGATCCCTTGTCTGGAGGTGCGTGTGCGGGCAGGGAGGCACTCTTCTGCCGCCCCTTCTCTTAGCACAGCTTTAAAGCGTTTTCAAAGTGAAAATGCTTCCACGCCCGGCAGCGCATGATTCCGGCTTGCGCTTTGTCAATGCGGGGGCTAGGCTTGCAGGGCGTGCCTTTCATGAATGCAATCACCCCCTGCCCTCAGGAGCACCTCCCCATGCACCACGCCCCCTGCCTTGCTCGTGTTCGCATCGACCTTGCTGCAATCCGGGCCAACTACCGCTTGCTTGCCCGGCAGACCCCTCAGCACTCTGAACAGCCTTGTCCGTCTGAATCCGGCCCCTCGCTTCTCCTGCCCGCGCGCTGGCCCGCACTGATGCCGGTCGTCAAGGCCGATGCCTACGGACATGGGCATATTCAGGTAGCCTCGGCCCTTAGAGAGGAGGGCGCGACCTGGTTCGCCTCCGGTGCCGTGCAGGAGGCCGCCTTGCTGCGGGAAGGGCTGGATAGGGACGCGGCAGGAAAAAGCAAGGAAACGGGCATTGTCTCCCTGCTCGGCCTTGTCGGACCCGAAGATGTCGGCCTCTGCCTTGCCCGTGGCATTGTTCCGCTGCTGCACTGCCCGGAGCAGTTGCATCTGCTTGAAGGCGCAAAAGACCTTCTGGCGGCAAAAGGGGCTTTGCCCGTGGCCATCAAGTGCAATACCGGCATGTCCCGCCTCGGCTTTAACGAAGACGAGCTTTCCCTGTTGCGGGAGCGCCTGAGACAGCTTCCTGTGCGGCCCGTGTTGGCCCTGTCACACCTGCACTCTGCGGACAGCGCCGATGGGCGCGCCCAGGTTCGTACCCAGGCCGGGGTCTTTGCCCGCGTTCTTGCGGCCTTGCGGCAGGACTGGCCCCACCTGGCCGCCTCGCTGGGCAATTCCGCCGGAACGCTGCTTGCGGAAGAAATCACGGCCCTGATCGGCCCGCATCTATGCAGGCCGGGACTGATTCTTTACGGCTGCAACCCTTTTTACGGTACCGCTCTTGAAGATCTGGGCCGGGCTTTTACCCCGGCCATGAGTGTGTACGCGCCCCTGCTTGCCACGCGCCGCCTTGCCGCAGGAGAGGGCATAGGCTACGGGCACATCTTTACGGCAAAACAGGCGATGCCTGTGGGCATTGTCGGCGCTGGCTACGCTGACTGCTATCCGCGTTTTTTTTCAAATCGCGGCCTCTTTTGCATAGAGGGCGTGCGCGTGCCGGTTATCGGCAGGGTGGCCATGCAGATGACAGCCGTGGATTTGAGCGCCCTTGGCCCTGAAGGGGGCAAAGGGCGGGGACAGAGCGGACCGCGTACGGCCTGGATGCTCGGCGGCCCGTACCCTGAGGCCCTTCGCCCCGAGGAAGTGGCCGCGCTCTGGGGGAGCATACCCTATGAAGTGCTCTGCCTGCTCGGGCGCAACGAACGGGAGTATCCGTCCGCGCAGGGCAATCGAATGAAAAATC
>DBDO01000160.1 GCA_002293605.1 Desulfovibrionaceae bacterium UBA930 | reverse complement strand
GGCTTTACGCAGATCATGCTGGCGCAGGGCCTTTGCCGCCGCAGCGGAAGCGGCCAGGGCAAGCAGGGGGTGCCGGGCCTCGCGCAGCAGCACGCCCCGGGTCTCGTACTCAGCAGTGAACTCCACCATGCGCCCGTCATAGCAGTCAGCCAGGGCCGTGCGGGCAAAGAGCAGATCAAGCTCCACCAAAAAGTCGTATACCGCGCGAATGCCGGGCAGCTCATCACGCAGCAGGGAACTCAGGTAGAGCAGAATCTTGCGCTCTTCCTCGCGCTCTTCGCGTTTGAGCTCCTGCAGGCGGTTATTCAGTTCCACCAGAAAGAGGGGTTCAAAATAGCAGGTTTCCCCGGTCTGGGAATAGTCATGGATGACCCCTTGCAGCCGTCCCTTAAAATTAGCCTTGAGCGGCAGGACGTAGCGATCGGAAGAAAGGGTCATAAAGGCGTCCTGCAAATAATGCAGGATATTGTATTCCGCAGCGTAGTCCTTGACCTTGCGCGCGCACTGCCGGTGCAGGCGGCGCAGTTCCTCGCGCGTGAGGGAAAGCTCGGGCGAGGCCTCATCCCTGATAAGCCCCTCGTCCGACAGACAGCGCGCAAGGGCGGCGGCAGAGACAGCAGGCTGATGCAGCCTTTCACAGCGCTCTGCCCACAAGGGCCAGCCGCCGGATTCCCGCGCCTCCGGCTCAGAGAGCATGGTCTCGGCTTTTTCCCGGCCCTGGGCGAGAAGACCGCGCAGAGCAAAAAGATCGTCCAGGTCCAGCACAGCTGAAGGCGAGGCGAGAAAACGCAGCAGACCGTCAATAGCCGGAAAAGGGGCCAGGCCTTTTTCCGTCCGCAAGACAAAAAGCCGCCCCTGCTCGAACAGAGCGGCCTCGCGGCGCAAATCATCCATGTTGGAGAGAGGACGCAGGGCAAGACAGGCCTGGAATCCGGCTTCCGAAACCGCGAATCCGGCAAGACAGGCAAGCACCCTGTTCAATTCCAGGGCGTGAAAAGCTCGTGTTTCCATAAGAACCAAAGCCTGAGGCACAGGATATGCCGAGCCGCAAAAGGACCCGTGATGAAGCTATCGGATAAAAGACCCAGAGAAAATGTGTCCAAAGGGGCCTTCGCCCTTCACGCAGTAAAGGCGAACTCATCTGAAAAGATGTCCCCTGCCGGAGGGGTTCGGAGAGACAAAGCCTCCCCGAAAAACTCTTGAGAAGCAGGCCCTAGCCGAGCTTTTGCAAAGCCGCCTTCACCGCATCCGAAGCTGCCTTGCCATCATAGCGGCCCTTGTAGCCTGCGGCAAGCGCCTGCATGACCCTGCCCATGTCTTTCATGCCAAGGGCCTGCACTTGCCCGACAAGCTCGGCCACAAGCGCCGCCAATTCGGCTTCGCTGAGTTGGGGAGGCAGATACTCGCAAAGAATCCTCATTTCCGCCGCTTCTTTTTCCGCAAGTTCCGGACGCAACGCTGCCTTGTACTGCTCTATGGAATCCTGGCGCTGCTTGCATTGCTTGCCGATGATATCCAGCACATCGCCATCCTGAGGGGGGCGCAGGTGCTCCACCTGAAAGTTCTTGAGCGCCGTCTTGAGCAGACGCAGCACAGTGACCCTCACCGTGTCCTTTGCCTTGTAGGCAGCGAGATAGTCTTGCTCCAGCCTTGCGATAAGACTCATGGGAGGCCTCGGAATAAAAGATGAACCCCGCCGCCTTGAAGGGGCGAGGTAAGGAGAAATACATTCAGCCCGGAACAGAAGCTGCCCGGGCCTAAAACGCGGAAACGCAATCAACCCATGTTCATCTTCCTGATTTTTTTCATCAGGCGTTTGCGGGCGGCGGCCTTCTTTTTCTTGCGCATGACGCTGGGCTTTTCATAGTGCTGGCGCTTCTTCATTTCAGAAAGAATGCCGGCCTTTTCCACCTGCTTCTTAAAGCGGCGCAAGGCGATATCGAAGCTGTACTCGTCTTCGTTAAGATACACTCCAGGCAAAGAACTCACCCCCTTCACACGGATTTTACATGTAAGGTACCGGCGCACTGACCATCAAAGCGCACGGCACGAACGGAGAAAGATACGTGCAAGCGAAAAAAAAAGCAAGATCCGGCAAGCCGTGATCTTGCTTTTTTTGCTCATATGACGAAAAAAGCATACCGAAAAACAAAACGCAGAAGCAGCAAAAAGCTCCGCCTTGTATGGGCATTTTCACTTTCAGCCGCTTGCTCTGACAGCGAGCAGAGCGCAAAATGCGCCGAGTCGGCTTTGCCCGCCCTTACGCGGCAATCTCAAGCAAGACGGCTTTAATGATGACCGCCGCAATCTGTAGAGGCGTCTTTCACAGACTTGAGCACGACATACCCGAGCCCTGCGCCGAGAACGGCGAGTACCGAATACAGCACCCCAAAAAATATGGCATGATCGGGCAGGAACCACGGAATGTCCTGCGGCAGCATACTATGAAAGGTCTCACCGAAACGCACCATGATCGCTCCCTTATTTTATGGTTTCCTTAAGCTTTCTGCCGGGACGGAACTTGACGACCTTGCCAGCGGGAATCGTGATGACAGCGCCGGTACGCGGATTCCGCCCTTTGCGCGCCTGCCGTTTTTCCACAACAAAGGTACCGAAGCCAGTAAGGTTCAGCCTGCCCTCTTTCATGAGCACCTCGGTCACGGAGGCCAAAAAGGCATTCAGCGCCTTTTCTCCGGCAACCTTGGTCAAGCCCGCCTTAGCCGCAATCTTATCCACCAAATTCGCTTTAGTCATTCCTTTCCTCCTCAAGTAGTAACAGGAGCAAATTTCCCGCCCGCCCAACGCGCACGGTAAATCCGCTTTGAATTGTAACTCCGTCAGCGTCCACCGGGTGAGATACAACCTGCTGCCAGCCTGAAAAAGCCGCTGGAATAAACTTCAGAGTCCGGTGTAGCCTTTTTTCCCTTTCGTGTACAGTACTTAAACGCTTACAAAATCTTTTCCCTTTCCCCAACGGCAAGAAGCTCTGTTTACTACGCGGAAAAAACTCAGTCTTTCCCAAACAGCGCCTGGGAAAGCCTGTGAAAATCCGCAGGGGCAAGATTTTCGGGCCTGATTCTGGGGTCAAAGCCCAGTTCCTCAAGCAGAGCCACGGAAAAGGCATTTTCCCGCATAATGCTGCCCAACTGTTTGCGCCGCATTTGAAAACAAATCCTCAGCGTCCGGGCCAGGGCGGCAGGGCCAAATGCCGCTCCCGCATCGCCGGTTCCGCACAGGGGTTCAAAGGAAAGCACGGCAGAATCCACCTTGGGCTGCGGCCTGAATACCTGCGGGGGAACGATGAACTCAAGTTTCGCCCGCACATGGCTCTGCACCCAGACGGAGAGCGCTCCGTATGCCGATTCGCCCGGCCGCGCCGTAATACGCTGCCCCACTTCCTTCTGAATCATGAACACCGCCCGGACCAGCCCGCCCGCCCGGCTGAAAATATCCCACATCAAAGGGGAGGCGACATTATACGGCAGATTGCCGATAAACTTCCAGGGGCGCGTAAAGCGCTCCCAGGGCATGGTCATGGCGTCCGCAAGCAGCACGTCAAAAGCCGCAAGGGGTGCTCCCTGCGCAGCAAAAGCACGCAAGCGCCCTTCGCGCAGACGCGCGCGCGCCCAGTGCGGGTCTTTTTCCACCAGCAGCAAGCGGGCGGGAGCCTTCTCCTGCAAAAAACCACTGAGCGCTCCCGGTCCCGGACCTATTTCCAGCACCCAGTCTTCAGAGTCTACAGATAAGGTGTTGACAATTTTTCTGGCAATATTAGAATCGTGCAAAAAATTCTGGCCAAGAGATTTTTTGGCTCGGGGAGCCGCCCCCTCTTGGTGAGACAAGATATATGTTTTTTTGTATTTGTTTGTCAATGAAAAAACCCGCCAAGTTGATATTTCCCGCCATGAGAAGCGGAGCGCCCAAGGAAGATGAAGCGACCGCGCTCCACATCCCTTTCAGATACAATCCAGCTCGCTTTTTATCTGGAATTGAAATTACACGGAATCGAAGCGGAGAAAGCGCACGAGCAGCCCGGCCCGCCCCTGCGTTACGGAACGCAGGGCGGTGGAAAAGCCGAACAGGCCGCGCATGGGGGCAACGGCGCGGATCTGCTTGAGGCCGGCAGCGCGCTCGTCAATAGCCTCCACCCGCGCCCCTTTGCTTCCAAGAAGGGAAATG
>DBDO01000193.1:324-4203 GCA_002293605.1 Desulfovibrionaceae bacterium UBA930 | reverse complement strand
CATGCCGCCGGGGAGGGGCCCGGCGCCTATGCCCCGCCCGCCATGCCCTCCTGTGTTTACGGCAGTATGGAAGTTATGCGCGTTGGGCCTACCCTGAGCGAGCTGCAGGCCGCAGGCGCAAGGGAGATCACCTGTTCGCAGGCTCCTCTGGCGGCAAACGCCATTGCCCAGAGCTACGGCCACACCCAGGGTTTTGTCCGCCTGCTCTGGCAGGGAGAGCGTATTATGTCTGCAAGCGCTGTCGGGCACGGCGTATCAGGTCTTGTCAGCGCCTGCGCCTTACTTATAGGAAAAAAAATACAAAAAGATGTGCCGCTTCCTCTCATTTTTGCCCACCCCACTCTTGACGAAGTTCTTGAATCCGCTATAGTGGCTGCAAAGGAAAACACATATTAATAGAACAGACCATGAAAGCTTCCGCTTTTACGGGAGGTTATATTTATGACTTGTGTTTTTCCCGGAAAAGGGACAGTCAGTTTTCGGCAAGTGACTCTGATTGTTCATAAATGGATAATTTTTTAAACTTGGAGGAGACATGAAGCGTTTTACCCTGATGACTCTGCTTTCCCTGATGCTGATGGCCTTTGCCGCCACCGCGATGGCCGCCCAGCCCGTGAACTGCCAGAGCCCGAAAGTCAACAGCTTTGACTTTCTGCTGGACTATTCCGGTTCCATGATGCTGCCGCATAAACACATGGCCGAAAACAAATTCAAACTGGCCAAAATCGCCCTGCGTCAGCTTAACGACAGAATCCCCGAGCTGGGCTACACCGGCTCCATTCACACCTTTGCCGCCGACCGGGAAATCCTTCCCCAGCAAGCCTACAACCGCGCCGCGTTCCAGAAGGGCTTCAACAAGCTGAACGCCACCTATGAAGTGTTCAACCGCCTGACCCCCATGGGCAACGGCATCCAGCATTGGAGCAGTGCCCTGTACGCCGGCATGCCCACCCCCGCTGCCGTCATCCTGGTGTCCGACGGTGAAAACAACCGTGGCATGGACCCCCTGGGCGCTGCTCAGGCCGCCATGGCTGCCAACCCGGACCTGACCTTCCACGTCATCTCCCTGGCTGACACCGCCGCCGGTCAGGCCGTGCTCGACAGCATCGCCAACCTGCGTCCGGGTGCCAGCGTGTCCGTTCGCGCCGAAAACCTTATCGACCACGAAGAAGTGGCCGACAAGTTCGTGATGGACGTGTTCTGCGGCAAGGGCGGCGTTGTTCTGCGCAGCGTCCAGTTCGCCCTGGGTTCCGCTGTTATCAACCACGAATCCGCCGCCGTTCTCAACGAACTGGCCAACATGCTGCAAGGCCGCAACAGCGCCATCACCATCAACGGCCACACCTGCAGCCTCGGCTCTGACGCCATGAACCAGAAGCTGTCCGAGCGCCGCGCTGCTTCCGTTAAGACTTATCTTGCCAAGCACGGCGTTGCCGCTGACCGCATGAGCACCCGCGGCTACGGCGAAAGCATGCCCAAGTTCGACAACAGCACGGAAGAAGGCCGCCGCCTGAACCGCCGCGCTGAAATCGACTTCCGCTAGACAGCGGCCTGATATGTACTGTAAAGGCCCGGCAGGTACCCCTGCCGGGCCTTTTTTAGGCGGTACCGTCACGACTGTCTTTTTGCCCCCGGCTCTGTCAGATTTCGCCTTTTATTCCGGTCGAGTACCGTAAGAGTACACTCCCTGCATAAAAGGCTCATCTTCCTTGCCGGAGAACAAAAATCCATTTCGTGACGGCACCGCCTGGAGAACACAGATGTATTTCCCTATCAACCAGTGCTTTCTCAAAAATGGCACACAAACCGCATGAGGGCAGAGTTATCATGACTGCTTTTTACCGATGTATTCTTATCGCTTTTGTCTGCCTTGCCGCAGCCCTGCACGGGCAGGACGCCTTGGCCGCCAGCGCCGCGGAGGCCCATTCCCATGATACGCTGACCAAAAATCTGCATGCCTTCGGTCTGGATATTGCTGAAAAATACAATAAGCATGTCAAAGGCAGCAAGGCCAAAAAAGATGTCGTGAAAAACGCTGACGGCACCTGGACCGCCGTGTACCACGAAATCGATCCCCAAAGCATCCGCTGCTCCTACCGGGATTCCAGCAACCCCAAGGGACCGGTACGATACATAGGCACGCTGCACTACGCCGAGGTCAAGCACGTATGCACCGCCCCGAGCAAAGCCGCTGCCGAAAAAGGCCCCTTCACCCAGCATCGCACCGGCACTACGGAACTGGTGAAATATGTTAAGGGAAAGTGGACTTACTAAAGTGTTTTTATAGTTTGACGACCTAGACAGTGCCGTCTGGCTTTTTGTCCTCGGCTTCATCAGATTTTGCCTTTTATTCGGATTCTCGAAATACTTCGTATTTCGGCGTGCCATCCTGGCACGCACTTCCAATTCCAGATAAAAATCAAGGCAATTTTTATCTGGAATTGGAATTATTAACTCGGAACATACTGTGCCTCGGCCTTCGGCTCCCGCCCTGCGGGCGGTTCCCAATTGTCCGGCCCTGTAGCATAAAACTGCACTCCCTTTATAAAAGGCTCATCTTCCTTGCCGGAGAACAAAAATTCATCTCGTGGCGACACTGCCTGGATGTAGGGGAAAGGCCAAGCAGTTTTTTACTTTCGGATGTTGATTGACTATAACGCCGCCCCTGCGCTACGCTGCGGCATCATTACTCTCTTTATCCACAAGGGGAAAGCTCCTCATGAACTGCCGCCTGCCCACTTTGCCGCTCGTTCTGTGCGCCCTGTTCACTGCCCTTTCCTTACTGCCGGGTTGCGCGTATTTTTCGCGCGAACAGGTCAGGGAACAGAAAAAACAGGAACAGCGTTATGACGATGCAGGCATGACAACGGAAATAGCCTCGGCCCTGATGAAAAAAGATGTGACCAGGGCCAATGATTTTAATATTCACTGCTTCAACGGGCATGTGTTTCTTGTCGGCGAGGCGGACAAGGACTTCAGGAAAGAAGCGCGCAGGGCCGCGCAAGAAGCTGAAGGCGTGATGCACGTAACTACGCACTGGTTCCCCACGGGAACGGCCGAGAGCGATGTGGATTCGGCCATAAAAGCGAAAATCGAATCCAGAGCGCCGCTTGCTGAAGCCCTCAAGGCCAGACGCATGGCTGTTGATGTCTGGGGCGGGCATGTGGTGCTTACCGGTGTTGTGGGCAAACAAGCGGACATCGATAAGGCCGCAAGCGAGATCAAGGGCATCGAGCAGGTGAGGAGCGTGACGAGTTACCTGTCTCTTCATTAGGGAGAGAACATGCCTTTATTGCACGGGTAAATTCCTCTGTAAGATTCAAAAAAATCCGTAAGTTACGTATGTTCCTTGAACATGGCGTCAACGTGCCTTACATTTTTACCTGTTATGCGCATTCAAAATGAAATGAAAGCACCCTTGTTTCCAAAAAAAAATCTTGACACTCAACCTACATGAGGCTTTATACTAAATCCTATTGAATTTGGTTTTGAAGAGAGAGGTTGAGCTTGAAACGCTGTGTGCCATTTTTCGGAAAAACCGCAGGCGGAACGTATCGTTACGGCCCGCTCTTTGCACTTACTTACTTACTTANNTAGCGCACCGCCCCTCTTCCGCGTTTGCTTTAAGGTGTAACGCGGCTTTCGTCATTTTCAGCTCTTCAAAAAAGCGTCCTCTCCAGCGTATCAGCCCTGTTTCCTTCAGCGGAGCGGGGCTTTCCTTTTTGGCAGTATATACTGAAGGAGGATTACCCGCATGAATCCACTCAGCTCTCGTACTTCTCAACGAAGGGATCTCGCGTGCTTTGCCCGTATTCTTGTGTTCCCGCTTCTTTTTTCCCTTATCATGCCTTGCCCGCCATGACCGGGGCAGACTCAGGG
>DBDO01000193.1:0-202 GCA_002293605.1 Desulfovibrionaceae bacterium UBA930 | reverse complement strand
TGGAGATATATCTCATATATCTTCATCTAATTGCACAGATATTTTTTTTCAAGGATTATATCTTAATGAGGCCATAGAAAAATATAATGACAGTAAGCAAAATCAAAGTGATCTTGACATTCTATATAAAAAATTGATTGAAATTGAGACTACTGTGAAAGGATTGCGCTGTTGATTACAGTCTGTATGATATATATAAATA
>DBDO01000093.1 GCA_002293605.1 Desulfovibrionaceae bacterium UBA930 | reverse complement strand
CGGGGCGGCAGCGCCCGCTCCGGCAAGCGCGCCCAGGCCCCAGCCCAGCAGGGAAAAGGCCAGTCCGGGGAAAAAGGGCGGCACGCTTTCAAAGCCGGCAAGCAGGGGCGGTATAAGCGCGGTGGGCTTGTACAGGCACAGATAGCAGTNNGCGCAAAATCCGCCCAGACAGGAACACCAGGCCGCAGGGGCGCTTCTTTTGCCGCAGAGCACAAGCGCCACATAGGGCACCAGGGCCGCAGAGCCAACGATGCTCCAGCTTGTGGCGCAGAGCATGGCGATGAGGCTTCCCTCCACCTGCGCGCACGCGCCGCTGATCAGCACGCACAGACCCGCGCCCAGGGCCCAGGTCAGGGGCGTACTTTTGCGTCCGGGCACGTCTTCGGCCAGGGCCAGGGTGGCGATGTGAAAAAGCGCTGTGGCTGTGGACAGTGAGGCCGAAACAATGGCCAGCACGAAAAGCTGCACCCCGGCATAGGGCAGAAGCTCGCGCACCAGCATGGGCATGACCGCGTCCGGGCTGGAGACTTCGGGCAGGAACAGGCGGGAGAGGGAGGCGATAAAGTAGGTCCCGCCCACCAGAACGGTCAGCACCAGCATGGCCAGGGGCATGGTGCGGCCAAGCTGGGCCCTGGAGGCCACGGCAAAGTGGCGCTGTATCATTTGCGGCTGGGCCCATACAGCCACAGAGGTGACCAGGGCCAGGGAGAGCACGAAGAGCCCCTGCCCGCCTGCGGACAGGGAGGTAAAGCCCCTGTCCGCACGGGCGCTTGGGGCGAGCGCGGCCAGATCGCTCAGTCCTTGCAGCGGGCCGCCCACTTTATCGAAAACCGCGCCTACGATCATCAGAATGCCGACCAGCATGATTACGCCCTGCATGGCTTCGGTGTAGAGCACCCCGCGCAGGCCGCCCATATGCACGCAGGCCCCGACAACCAGGGCCACCAGCCAGATCAGGCTCCACAGGGGCAGGGGCAGTATTTCCATCAGCAAGAGGGCGGCCCCCTTGATTACGGCGGAAGCGTACACGCCTAGAAATACGGCGAAGATCAGGGCCAGGACCCGGCCAAGGAGCGGAGAATGGTGCCCCTGGCCGATCAGCATGGCCGGGCTGCGCGCCTGAAGGCGATCCTTCCATTCTTTTGTCGGCCAGGCGAGAAAGCGGTAGACGAACCAGGTGCCCAGCCAGACGTTGCCAGCGGCGACCAGCAGCATTTGCAGGCCGTAGGCGTGGGCCAGCCCGCCAAAGCCCACCAGGGCCACGGCGGAGATATAGGTAGCCACATAGGCAAAGGCCTGCACGGCAAAGTTGACCTTGCCGGAGCTGGCGGCGTCATGGCCTTTGCCTTTGCGGGCGAGAAAGAGAAAGGCCCCGATATAGGCGGCCCAAATCAGCACGCTGCCGGCAATGTCACCAAGATTACCCGAAAAAGCGCTCATGGGCGACTTCCGGCCAGGGCCAGGCTGCGCCCGAGATGCAGGGCAGAGAGAATGAACGAGGCACCCAGGCCGCCGATGGCGATGAGCACCGGAATGTCAAGCTGGGCAAAGGCCTGTAGTGTGGCCGACATGGCACGCTCCTTGTGATAAAAAAAGACCGCCGTCCCGGGGAAGGCGGCGGTCTGACAACATTTGCGCTATGCTCGGGCTATGACAGGCCTAACGCAAAAATCCCGGGCGCCGCTGGGCAGTCCGGGTAATAAGCGTATTGCGTGTACAGCTTTTGCATGGCTATTCCTTGGAGGACAAAAGGACGCGCTCTTTAAGCGCTTGGATTTAGCTATCCTTTTTTCCTGCCCTTTGTCAAGCGGGGGCAAGGCCTTTTCAAGAGCGGCGCAGGCCCGCGAGCACCAGCTCTGCCGCCTGCGCGCTTCCGCCTGTATGGGGTTTGAGCCAGTCGGCAAAGCGCTTTTGCACCTCGCGCCCCGCCTTGCCCCTTGCCTCTTGCCAGGCGCTTTCCGGAGCGTCAGGCAGTGGCAGAAGCGCCCGGCGTTTTTGCAGCGCGTCAAGCAGGGCCTTGCGTAGCGCGTCCGGTCCCTCAACACGCAAGGCCAGACCGCGCCTGAAGATATCTTCGCCCACCCAGAGAAAGTGTTCTGTATGCGGGCCCACCAGCGGGCAAAGGCCCTGCTCCAGGGCTTCAAGAAAGTTTTGGCCGCCGAGCGGCGCAAGGCTCCCGCCCACAAAGACGGCATCGGCCATGCCGTACAGGGCGTGCAGCTCCCCAAAGCTGTCCCACAGGCACAGGGAGGGCGATGCAAGGGCCTCTCCCTGCCTTGCACCGGCGGAGCGCAGGTGAAAGGCAAGGCCAAAGGTCCGCAGTTTTTCCTGCCAGGCCGCGATTCTGTGCATATGCCGGGGCGCTACTGCCAGGCGCAGGGGCACACCGTCCAGGCTTTGCCCTTGTAGGGAGGCGAGAAGCGGCAGAAGGAGATCTTCTTCTTCTTCCCGAACCGAGGTTAGAGCCGCCAGCAGGGCCTTTTCCGGGCAGCCCGCCATAGCGCGCAGTCCGCTTGCGGGACAGGGGGCCTTTGCCAGACGCTGCCGCGCAAGCCCTTCCGCAACCCGGTCGAACTTGATGTTGGGCATAACGCCGACCTCGCAGGCACTGCCGAACAGGGCGCGAAAGCGCCGGGCATCGGCTTCAGATACGGCCAGCACTGTGCGCGGCGCAAGGGAGCGCCACAGCGGCGCGATCAGGCGGTAGGCGGCGAGGCTTTTTTCCGTCATACGCCCGTTGATCACCCATACGGGGGTGGAGGATTCCCGGGCGGCAGACAAAAGCCCCGGCCAGAGTTCGGTTTCAAGCAGGATAAGCCCCTGCGGGCAAAAGGTGCGCAGGGCGCGGCGCATCAGCTCCGGCTGATCCAGCGGGAAATAGCGGGGCAGCACAAGGCCGGAGCCCTGCGCCAGGGCGGGAAGATCCGTGAGTTTTTCCAGCACCTCCCGCCCCTGGCGGGTACAGGTGGTGCAAAGAAGGTGCAGGGGCGGGGCGGGCCTTTCAGTTTCTGCGGCAAAGGCTCGTACAAGCGCAGGCAGCAGGGAATGGGTCAGCCAGGCTTCGCCGCCGGACGCTGCCTGAATCCATAAGGGCAAGGCCGGGGACGTAGCGGGCCTTGCTTCGGGGGCAAAGGGCCAGCCTTCCGGAACCAGACGCTCCGCAAAGCCCTCGCCAAGCCGCTTGTGCCGCCGCAAAAAAGGCAGGGCAGCCCGCCACAGCCCGCCATAGAGGCCAAGGGCCAGATTGTGCAGCACGGAACAGAACCTACCGTAACATCGAACCGATGCGATCCCACTGCACGTCTATAAAGTGGGTGCTGGACCAGTAGATGAGCAGGGCCTTGCCGTGGATGCTGTCTTTATCCACAAAACCCCAGAAGCGCGAATCCATGGAAAAGTCGCGGTTGTCGCCCATGACAAAAACCTTGCCCGGCGGCACGGTGCGCGGCGGCATGCTGTCGCGCCTGAAGGAGAGGTCCGGGTCCTTGTGGATGACGTAAGGCTCTTCCACGATCTGGCCGTTACGGATGAGCTGTTTGTCGCGAATTTCAATCACATCGCCCGGAATACCCACGACCCGTTTGATATAGTCCTGGCTCGGGTCCTGCGGAAAGGGAAAAACGATGATGTCCCCGCGCTCGGGTTCCCCGGTGGAAAAAATTTCCTTTTCCATAAAGGGCAGGTGGATGCCGTAGCTGAACTTGGTCACGAACAGCCTGTCCCCCACCTGCAAGGTATTGAGCATGGATTCGGAAGGGATGACATAGGGCTGGATGATGAAGGAGCGGATGATCACCGCAATGAACAAGGCGGCGATTAACACTTTGATCAGATCGATGACGGTCTGTATCGGGCTGTGATACATCGTTTCGGGCATCTAGTCGTCTCCTGCCTGCAGGGCGGCGAGAAAGGCTTCCTGGGGCAATTCAACGTTGCCCATGCGCTTCATGCGCTTTTTGCCTTCCTTTTGTTTTTCGAGCAGTTTGCGTTTGCGGGTGATGTCGCCGCCATAGCATTTGGCGGTGACGTTTTTGCCCATGGGCGCATTGCGTTCACGGGCGATGACCTTGTTGCCGATAGCGGCCTGGATGATTACCTCAAAAAGCTGGCGGGGTATGGTGCGCTTGAGCTTCAGGGCCACGGCCCGGCCGTGGTGATAGGCTTTGTCCCTGTGCACGATCACGGCGAGCGCGTCCACGGGGTCGCCGTTGATCATCATGTCCAGCTTGACAAGATCTGCCTCCCGATAGTCGATGAACTCATAATCCATGGAGGCGTAGCCCTTGGTCGTGGACTTGAGCCGGTCGAAAAAGTCGTAGACGATTTCCGCAAAGGGCAGCTCATAGGTGATGATTACCCGGCTTGCGGTCAGGTAGCGCATATCCTTTTGCAGGCCGCGTTTTTCTTCGCACAGCTTGAGAACATTGCCCACATATTCGCTGGGCACATGGATTTCCATGCGCACGTAAGGTTCCCGGAAAGACTGAATGCGGCCGGGGTCAGGGAGCCGGGCCGGGTTGTCTATGGCCAGGGTCTTGCCGTCCGTGGTGTCGACTTCATAGACCACGGACGGGGCCGTGGCAATGAGTTCCACCTGAAATTCCCGCTCCAGGCGCTCCTGGATGATCTCCATATGCAAAAGGCCGAGAAAGCCGCAGCGAAAGCCAAACCCCAGGGCCTGCGAGGTTTCCGGGTCCCAGGAAAAGGCGGCATCGTTGAGTTGCAGCTTTTCCAGGGCGTATTTCAGGGCTTCGTAATCGGCGCTGTCCGTGGGGTACAGGCCGCAGAAGACCATGGGTTTGACTTCCTTGAATCCGGGCACGGGCGCATCTGCCGGGCGCTCGGCATGGGTCAGGGTGTCGCCGACTCGCGCATCCCCAAGTTCCTTGATATTGGCGCACAAAAAGCCGACTTCCCCCGCCGAGAGCATGGGCATGTCCGTGGGTTCCGGGGAAAAAGCGCCCAGGCGGATTACTTCGTACTCCACGCCTGTGGAAAAAAGCCGGATGCGGTCGCCCTTTTTCAGGGCCCCGTCCACAATGCGAAAGAGCACGATGACGCCCTGGTAGGAATCGTACCAGGAGTCGAAAATCAGGGCCTTCAAGGGGGCGGAAGGGTCGCCTTCGGGCGCGGGCAGGCGCTCCACAATGGCTTCCAGCACCGCTTCAACGCCCATGCCGGTTTTGGCGCTGATGGCGAGCGCGCCTTCGCAGTCCAGGCCAATGCCCTCTTCTATTTCTTCCTTGACCCGGTCCGGATCGGCGCTGGGCAGGTCGATCTTGTTCAGAATGGGGATAACGTCAAGGTTGTTGTCCAGGGCCAGGTAGACGTTGGCCAGGGTTTGGGCCTCAACGCCCTGGGAGGCATCCACAACAAGCAGCGCGCCCTCGCAGGCGGTCAGCGAGCGCGAGACCTCGTAGTTGAAGTCCACATGGCCCGGCGTGTCGATGAGATTGAGAATATACTCACCGCCGCTTGCGGAGCGGTAGGGAATGCGCACGGTCTGGGCCTTGATGGTGATGCCGCGCTCGCGTTCCAGATCCATGCGGTCAAGGTACTGATCCCGGCGTTCGCGATCCGAAACAAGCCCGGTTTTTTCCAGAATTCTGTCCGCAAGCGTGGACTTGCCGTGATCAATGTGCGCGATGATGCTGAAATTGCGTATATGTTCCTGCCTGGGCATGGACTTTCCTTGACGTGGGGAGCGGTTGTTCCGGACCTTCGATACAGACCCGGAGCCGGACAGCATACCTGAGCTGCGGGGAAAAGTCCATGCCGGAAAAAGCGCCGGCAGCTTGAGCCCCGTCTTGCCATTTCAAAAAAAAAACCGTATGGAACGAGGTTCCCATAACGAAGCACACTCCCTGATAGCGGCCTGGGGTGCCTGCGCGGTTGTTCGCGCGGGTTGAAGGGTCTGGCCGGGAGTGGAAGCACAACCCGAGGAGTCTCGTATGCCTTACGTAAGCATGAAGCAGATGCTGGAAACCGGCGTCCACTTCGGTCACCAGACCCGCCGTTGGAATCCCAAAATGAAGCCCTACATTTTCGGGGCCCGCAACGGCATCCATATTATCGACCTGCAACAGACCGTCAAGCTGTACCGCGCGGCCCACGACAAAGTGGCGGACACCGTGGCAAAGGGCGGACGCGTGGTCTTCATCGGCACCAAGCGTCAGGCCCAGGAAGCCATTGCCGCCGAAGCCGGGCGCGCCGGACAGTTCTACGTGGCCAACCGCTGGATGGGCGGCACCCTGACCAACTTCGCCACCATCCAGAAGAGCATCGATCGCATGAAAAAGCTGGAGGCCATGTTCGCCGACGGCAGCGTGAACCGCTATCAGAAAAAAGAAATCCTGACCCTGCAACGCGAACTGGACAAGCTCAAGCTCGTGCTCGGCGGCATCAAGGATATGGACGGCCTGCCCCAGCTCGCCTTTATCATCGACCCGCACCGCGAGGAAATCGCGGTCAAGGAATGCCGCACCCTGGGCATTCCCATTGTGGCCGTTACCGATACCAACTGCGACCCGGACCTTATCGACTACATCATTCCGGGCAATGACGATGCCATCCGCGCCATCAAGCTTTTTGTGGGCCATATGGCCGATGCCTGCCTTGAAGGCGAAGCCATGCGCAAGGACGGCGGCAAGGGCAAAGACCCCGAAGCCGCCCTGGAAAAGGCCGCCGCCGCTGAAACCACCGCCCCGGCCGCCGAGTAGGCCCGCCGTCTGCTTTATATTTTAAGGAGTTTCCCATGCCTGAAATATCCGCCGCCATGGTAAAAGAACTGCGCGAACGCACCAGCGTTGGCATGATGGATTGTAAAAAAGCCCTGCAGGAATGCGGGGGCGAAATGGAAGCCGCCATTGACTGGCTGCGGCAAAAGGGCCTTTCCAAGGCCGCCAAAAAGGCCGGACGCGCCACCTCGGAAGGCCTGATCGGCTTTAAGGCCGCGCCGGACAATTCCGTGGCTGCCATTGCCGAAGTGCTGTGCGAAACCGACTTCGTGGCCCGTGGCGATCAGTTCAAGGCCTTTGCCGCTGAAGTGGCTGCCGCCGCCTTTGATCAAAAGCCCGCTGACGGGGCGGCCCTGGCCGCTCTGGTGGGCGATGCGCTGAACAACCAGATCGCCACGCTCGGGGAAAATATGTCCGTGGGCCGCTTCGTCCGCTTTGAAGTCGAACAGCCCGGCCTTGTGGGTGCCTATATCCACTCCAACGGCAAAATCGGCGTGTTGGTGGAACTTGGCGTGCAAAACGCCGCCACCCTGGAAAAGCCCGAACTGCTCGCCCTGGCGAAAAACCTGGCCATGCAGGTGGCGGCCACCGGCTGCCTCGCCCTGGATCAGGCCGGTCTGGACCAGACGGTTATTGAGCGCGAACGCGAAGTGCACCGCCAGAAAACCCTGGACGAAGGCAAGCCCGCCAATATCGTGGACAAAATCGTTGAAGGCCGTATCCAGAAGTTCTATCAGGAAGTCTGCCTGATGGAACAGGCCTACATCCGCGATGACAAGGTGAGCATCAAGGGCCTGGTCACGGATCAAAGCAAGAGCCTGGGCGATGAGATCAGCGTGCGCCGCTTCGCCCGTTTGCAGCTTGGCGAAAACAGCTAGAACCTGTTTTCAAAAGCTTTCTGGGGAGGCTCTGCCTCCCCAGACCCCTCCGGCAGGGGGCACTGCCCCCTGCACCCGCAATTTTTTGAAGCATCGTTCCGCAGCGCTCCCCCTTCAAAAGTCTTGTTTTCCCCAATAAATTCTCTTAGGCTCTGCTCACACGAAGGGCAATTTTGTTCTCGGGCAAGCTTTTATTCAAATATCAGGAAAGCGCTGATAGACTTTTGGGAAAGATTGAGTTTTTTCTTTGGCAAGATATGAGGGAAAACCCAGGTAATTCCAATTCCAGATAGAAATTGCAGGAAGCAATTTCTATGCAGAATCCGAATAAGACGGCCAAAGGAAATACAGCCGTATTTCCCAGTATATTGAATTATAACAAACGAGGTGTCTGGTGGCTGACTTGCACTATACTCGCGTGCTGATCAAACTGAGCGGCGAGGCCCTGGCCGGAGAAAACAAATTTGGCATTGATCCCGAAACGGTCAACAAAATCAGCGCGGAAATAGGCGAGGTTCTGGACCTGGGCCTGCAAGTGGCCTTGGTTATCGGCGGCGGGAACATTTTTCGGGGTATTTCCTCCTCGGCCAAGGGCATGGACCGCTCCTCGGCGGATTACATGGGCATGCTGGCTACGGTCATGAACGCGGTGGCCGTGCAGGACGCCCTGGAAAAGCAGGGTCATGCCACACGGGTGCTCTCGGCCATCACCATGCAGGAGGTTTGCGAACCTTACATCCGCCGCAGGGCGGAGCGCCACCTGGAAAAGGGCAGGGTGGTAATCTGCGCCGCAGGCACGGGCAACCCCTATTTCACCACAGATACGGCTGCGGCCCTGCGCGGCATGGAACTGAAATGCGAGGCCATCATCAAGGCCACCAAGGTGGACGGCGTATATGACAAGGACCCGATGAAATTCAGCGATGCCGTGCGCTTTAAAAAGGTCGGCTACCAGGAGGCCCTGCACAAAAAACTGGGGGTCATGGACTATACGGCCATCACCCTGGCCATGGAAAATCAGGTTCCCATCATCGTGTGCAGCATGTTCGGCGGCAGCATCAAGCGCCTCGTCATGGGAGAGGATGAGGGCACGATCGTCGGCGATTAGGCAGTGCCGTCATCATCATGCGGTGGAGATTTTGCGCACCGAGCTGCCCGGCCTTGGCGAGGCCCAGCTCGAAGATGTATTCTACAATAATATTCGCCGTTTCATGGGCTGGAGCGCCTGAAGCGGCTGCCGCGCCACTCTTTCACGACCCAGGGAGGTTTTTATGGATGCTGTGAAAAAAGATACTGAAGAACGCATGGAAAAAGCGCTTGCCTCCCTGGAAAGGGATTTTGGCAAGCTGCGCACCGGGCGCGCCTCCACAAGCCTTGTGGACGGGCTCAAGGTGGACTACTACGGCACGCCGACCCCTGTCGGGCAGATCGCCTCTGTGGCCACGCCCGACAGCCGCACCATCACCATCCAGCCCTGGGACAAAGGCTCCTTTGCCCTGGTGGAAAAAGCCATTCTCAAATCCGATCTCGGCCTGACCCCGGTCAATGACGGCAAAATCATCCGTATCGGCATTCCTCCCCTGACCGAAGAGCGCCGCAAAGACCTGGTCAAGGTGGCGCGTAAATACGGGGAAGAGGCCAAAGTCGCCCTGCGCAACATCCGCCGGGACGCCAACGAAACGCTGAAAAAACTGGAAAAAGACAAGAGCAAGGGCTACAGCGAAGACGAAGGCAAAAAAGCCCAGGAGGCCGTGCAAAAACTCACCGATGGCTATGTGGCCAAGGTGGACCAGAAGTGCCAGGCCAAGGAAAAGGAAATAATGGAGCTGTAAAAGGGGGAGGCCCCTTTGCAAATCCCGGCGCCGTTTTTCGGAAATCGCGGGTCCAGGGGCCTCAGGCCCCTGGCGGGGCGTGGGGCGGAGCCCCGCAAAAACAAGAACTTCGCCTTCGCTCTGCTCATTCCCAGAAACCGCCAAACCATAGAGAGCGCACATGGACTTTTTCGCCCCTTTTGCGGATGTTTTTTGGCATCTCATGGACATGCTGCTGCACATCGATGTGTATTTGCGGGATATCGTGCAGCAGTACGGCACGCTGGTCTATTTTTTTCTCTTTCTCGTGGTTTTTTGTGAAACCGGGCTAGTGGTCACGCCCTTTTTGCCGGGCGATTCCCTGCTTTTTGCCGGGGGAACCCTGGCGGGCGCGGGCCTGCTCAACTATCCTGCCATCTGCGCGGTGCTGCTCGGGGCAGCCATAAGCGGGGATCAGGTCAACTTTCGTATCGGCCGCCATGTGGGGCCGCCCATTTTTGAAAAAGACTACCGCTGGCTCAAGCGCAAACACCTGCAACAGGCCCATGAGTTTTATGAGCGGCACGGCGGCAAGGCCATTATTCTGGCCCGCTTCATTCCCATCATCCGCACCTTTGCCCCCTTTGTGGCCGGAGTGGCCGACATGCGCCAGGATCGCTTTCTCTTTTTCAATGTGAGCGGGGCCCTGCTCTGGGTTTTTTCCCTGGTCACGGCAGGCTACTTTCTGGGCAGCCGCCCTTTTGTGCAAAACAATTTTAGCCTGATCATCTACGGCATTATCCTGCTTTCGGTCATGCCCGTGCTGCTGGAAGGTGCGCGGCATATTGTGAAAAGCAGGAAAAGGGCCGATTAGGCTGGCCCGGCCCCCGCTATTGCAAAGAATACGCTCTTCCGGCCTTCCGGCTCGGGACTTTTATTTTTTGCCGCATTCTGGTATATATTCTTCCGTAGCATAGATTCGAGCCTAGCATGACACAGAGCGCGCTGTTTTTTGATATCGGCAACACCAACACGAAGATCGGCATCAGCCCCAGGGGTGGTCCGCTGCTCTCCTATGTGCTGCCCAGCAATGAGCGCCAGACCGCAGACGAATTCGGGCTGATGCTTTTGCAGGTGCTGCGCCATGCGGGCCTTGCGCCGGAGGCCCTTTGCTGCGCCCTTGCCTCTTCGGTCGTGCCCGGCATGAGTCTGATTGTCCGCCGCGCCTGTGAGCGCTTTCTCGGTCTGAAGACGCGCTTCGTCCCTGAAGACCTGCCCCTGCCCCTGGAAAATCTTTACGCCCGCCCGCACGAAGTAGGCGCAGACAGGCTGGTCGGAGCCTATGCCGCGCGCAGGCTCTTCCCTGACGCGTCTTTTGTCATTGCCGTGGACTACGGCACGGCAACGACCTTTGACTGTGTGCGGGGCAATGCCTACCTCGGGGGGGTGATCTGTCCGGGCGTGCTGTCCTCCCTTTCCGCGCTTGCCTCGGGCACCGCAAAGCTCCCGCGCATCAGTCTGGCCGTGGAGGAGAGCGAGCCCGTGCCGGGACGCTCCACCGCTACCAGCTTAAACCACGGCTTTGTCTTTGGCTTTGCGGCCATGACCGAGGGCTTGATCCGGCGCTTGAGCGAGGGCATGCCTGGCCCGCTTTCGGTTGTGGGTACAGGCGGCTTTGCCCAGGCCATTGCCGGGGTTACCGACTGTTTTGATGCGCTGCGTCCGGATTTGTTGCTGGAAGGGCTGCGACTGCTGTATGAAGAGGCGGGGGTATAGGGGCTTTTTCAGAGAGGGACGGGGCCTCCCCCGGCCTCCTTTGGCAACAGCCCGCCGCGTAGGCGCAGGCGGCATTCACTGCCGCCCTTAAGCGCCGGAGCGGGCGTGCTTTGTCATCACTCTGCGAAAAGCGGCAAAGCCGCTTTTCGGCGATGGGGGTCACGGGGACTCAGTCCCCGTGCGGGAGTCCAGAGGGCAGAGCCCTTTGGATGTCAGAGGGGGAGCCCTCTGCAGTGTATAATAAAACAAGCCCTCCAGCGGGGGGAAGGAGCGTTTATGAGCACTATCGTTTCTGTATGGGCTCGGGAAATTCTGGATTCACGCGGCAACCCCACAGTGGAAGTCGAGGTCGGTCTGGAATCGGGCCAGGTCGGGCGGGCCGCTGTTCCTTCGGGCGCATCCACGGGCAGCCGTGAGGCCCTGGAGCTGCGCGATGGCGACAAAAGTCGTTATCTGGGCAAAGGGGTGAGCAAGGCTGTGGACAATGTGAACGGGGAAATCGCCGAAGCGGTTACCGGCCTTTCCGCCTTGCGTCAGGTCGAGATTGACAACACCCTCATCGATCTTGACGGCACTGACAATAAGGATCGCCTGGGGGCGAACGCCATGCTCGGCCTTTCCCTGGCTGCGGCCCGTGCTGCCGCGAACTTTCTGGCCCTGCCCTTGTACCAGTATATCGGCGGGGTAAACGCCAAGATTCTGCCCGTGCCCCTGATGAATATCATCAACGGCGGCATGCACGCGCCCAACAACCTGGACATCCAGGAATTTATGATCATGCCTGTGGGCGCGCAAAGCTTTGCCGAAGCCCTGCGCATGGGGACAGAAACCTTTCACGCCCTGCGCGGCCTGCTCGCCGCAGACGGGCATGTGACCAGCGTCGGGGATGAAGGCGGCTTTGCCCCCAATCTGAAAAGCCATGACGAAGCCTTTGCCTACATTATGCGGGCCATAGAAGAAGCCGGGTACACCCCTGGCGCGGACATCGCCCTGGCCATTGACGCGGCCGCTTCCGAATTTTACGAGAACGGCAAATACAATCTCAAGGGAGAAGGCAAGCTGCTTTCTTCGGACGAGATGATCAAATACCTGGAAGGCTTTACCCAAAAATACCCCCTGATCTCCATTGAAGACGGTTTGGCCGAAGGCGACTGGGACGGCTGGCGTCAGCTTACCGTGAGCCTTGGCGACTCCGTGCAGATCGTGGGGGATGACCTTTTTGTCACCAATCCGGAAATTCTGTCCCAGGGCATTGAGGCGGGCGTGGGCAACTCCATTTTGATCAAGCTGAACCAGATCGGCACCCTGACCGAAACCCTGGATACCATTGAGATTGCCAAGCAGAACGGCTATACCACCATTGTGTCGCACCGCTCCGGCGAAACCGAGGACGCCTTTATCGCCGATCTTGCGGTGGGGGCCAACGCAGGGCAGATCAAAAGCGGTTCCCTGTCCCGCTCCGACCGTCTGGCCAAGTACAACCAGCTTCTGCGCATTGAAGAACAGCTGGAAGACAGCGCTTTTTATTACGGTCCCAATATTGGCGCGCATTACGGCCTGTTGGACGAAGAAGAGTAAGGATGCTTCATGCGGATACTGGACGGTAAAGCAACGGCTGCGGCAATACGCGCGGAGCTGAAAACGAAAATAGACAGTCTTGCGGCAAAGGCCGGGCGAAGGCCCGGTCTTGCGGTTATTCTGGTTGGCGATGACGGTCCCTCGCAAACCTATGTGCGCAACAAGGAGCGCGCCTGTATTGAAGTGGGCATGCATTCCGAGGTGCAGCGCCTGCCCGCCGATACCCCGCAGACGGAGTTACTGGCCCGGATAGAGGTCCTGAACGCGCGCGCCGACATAGATGGCATCTTGTTGCAACTGCCCCTGCCCGCCGGGCTGGACAGCAGGCTCTGCCTTGAGCGCATCGCCCCGGACAAGGATGTGGACGGCTTTCATCCTATGAACATGGGCAAGCTCATGCTCGGCCTGCCGGGTCTTCGACCCTGCACGCCTGCCGGAGTCATCGAGCTGCTGCGGCGCTACGGGCTCTCCACCAGGGGCAAGAAGGCGGTCGTTATCGGGCGCAGCAATATCGTAGGCAAGCCCCTCTCCGTACTGCTCGGCCTTAAAGGGGAATACGGCGATGCCACGGTCACACTCTGTCATTCGGCTACGCCCGATCTGGCCGAGGTCTGCCGTACTGCCGACTTTTTGTTCGTGGCTGCGGGCAAGCCGGAATTTCTCACCGGCGATATGGTCAAGCAGGGCGCGGTGGTTGTTGACGTGGGCATTTCCGTCACCCCAAAGGGCTTGCGCGGGGACTGCGATTTCGCTTCCGTGAGCGCCGTGGCTTCGGCGCTCACGCCCGTGCCCGGCGGCGTAGGCCCCATGACCATTGCCATGCTGCTTAGTAATAGCGTTCAGGCCTATTGCTCGCATCTTGGGTGAGGAAAAGGCCCTGGTACTTTTGGGGCTACCGCCCCAAACCCCGTCTGGGGGAAATGATTTCCCCCAGACCCCCTCACTTTGCTTTGCTTGCGCTTCGCCCAAACACAGTAACAACGGGGGGGGTGCAGGGGCCGTCCGTTCTTTGCTTTGCAAAGGACGGATAAATCCAAACCAGGCCTCCTGCCAGGGGGCCTGGGGGACATCCCTAAGGAGGGGTCATGGCTTTAAGCGGTATAAACAAGAAACCCTGTGCTTTGTCTCTCCTCCTTTGTGTCTGTCTGGCCCTTGCCGCAGTCTGGACCGCGCCATTTCCGGCCAGGGCCGCTTCCGCGCCTGTGGGATTTTTACCGGGCCCGGGCAAGAACGACATGACCTGGGCCCAGGGCAATGCCTTTTGCAGGGGCAAGCAGGGCGGGCTGCCCACCGAGGCCCAGCTCAAGGCCATTGCCAAAGGCTCCGGGGACGGCTCTTTTGCCGCATTCGACCTTTCCGACGGCTTTTACTGGTCGCGCGATGGCATGGATCAAAAGCGCATCACCGTATCCCTGGCAGACGGTCTGTCCGTTCCCGCTACCGTCACCAGTCGCCGCCCCGTGATCTGCGGCTACGGCATAGCCAGACCCAGGACCGCCAAGGGGATCCCCCCAGGTTTTGCCACGGAACTCTCCCTGACCACCCTGTTTTGGGCCGATGCCGAGCGTTTTTGCAAAAGCCGGGGCAAACGGCTCCCTGATGCCGAGGCCCTGCGGCGCATCGCGGACAAGGCCGGAAAGGGCGGTTATGCGGAGCACGGCTGGCCCCCCAGCCCCTTCTGGACCCGCGAGGGCGCAAACGGACGGCATACAGCCGTATCCCTTGGGGATGGAACGGCCATGCCCTTCAAGGACGGGGACAAGCAGTGGGCCGCCTGCGTGGACTGAGGCGGTAGGGGGATGAGGGGCCGGAATGCGGGCCTTCTTTCTCTGTCCCTGAGACAGGAAAATATTTATACGATTGACTGCGCGGCCGCTCCTTTTCGCTTGACTTTGACCCGCCTCGCAGATAAGTACACCTTCTGCCTCGCGAAAGTAGGCGCGTAGCTCAGGGGTAGAGCACTTCCTTGACACGGAAGGGGTCAGCAGTTCAAAGCTGCTCGTGCCTACCAGAAAAAAAAGACAAAGGGAGGTTCGCCTCCCTTTTCTGTTTTTCCAGTCTTTCCGCACGGAGATAGTGTGAACATTGTTATTGAAGGAAAAAGCGTAGCCGTGGATGAAGGCGCTTCCTGCGCGGCGCTTCTTAAGTCCGCCTTGTCGGGCAAGCGCTTCAAATCCTGCATCGCGGCCCGCGTAGACGGCGCTTTGCTCGATCTTGGCTCCCCGCTTCCGGCAGGGGCCGAATCGCTTGAGCCTGTATTCCCCGACTCCCCGGAGGGGCTCGAAATTTTGCGCCACAGCACGGCCCATATCATGGCCTGCGCCGTGCAGCGCCTTTTCCCTCAGAGCAAGGTGACCATCGGCCCGGCCATTGACAAGGGCTTTTATTACGATTTTGATGTTCCGCGCGCCTTTTCCGTAGAGGACTTTCCGGCCATTGAAGCGGAGATGCGCCGCATCGTGAAAGAGGCCCTGCCCTTTACCCGGCGAGAGCTTGGCAAAGATGAGGCCCTGCGCTTTTTTGAAGCCAAAGGCGAATCCTACAAGGTGGAGATTATCCAGGCCCTGGAAGTAGAGAGCGTTTCCCTGTATGATCTGGGGGAATTTACGGATCTGTGCCGGGGGCCGCACCTGCCCCACAGCGGCTTTGCCGGGGCCTTTTCCCTGCTTTCCGTTGCCGGTGCCTACTGGCGCGGCGATGAGAAAAATAAAATGATTTCGCGCATTTATGGCACTGTCTTTCCGGATGATGCAGGTCTGAAAAAATACCTGCATCACCTTGAAGAGGCCAAACGCCGCGACCACAGAAAACTCGGCCGCGAGCTGGATTTGTTCAGTTTCCATGAAGATGTCGCGCCCGGCATGGTCTTTTGGCACCCCAAGGGCATGCTGATGCGCACCATCCTGGAGGACTTTCTGAAAAAAGAACACCTGCGCCGGGGCTATGAGCTGGTGCAGGGGCCGCAGCTTTTGCGCCGCGAGCTTTGGGAAAAATCCGGGCATTACGACAACTACCGTGAAAATATGTACTTCACGGAGATCGAAGGCGATGCCTATGGGGTAAAGCCCATGAACTGTCTCGCCCATATGCTGATTTACGGCGGCAGCCTGCGTTCCTACCGGGAACTGCCGGTTCGTTACGCTGAACTCGGCGTGGTGCACCGGCATGAAATGAGCGGCGTGCTGCACGGGCTTTTGCGCGTGCGCCAGTTCACCCAGGACGATGCCCATATCATCTGCCGCCCGGATCAGTTGGAGGAAGAAATCCTCAAGGTCATCACCCTGGCCGATGATCTCATGAAGCTTTTCGGCTTTACCTACAAACTGGGCGTATCCACGCGGCCCGAAAAATTCATCGGCACGGTAGAGGCCTGGGACAGGGCCACCGAGGCTCTGATCAAGGCCCTGGAGCGGCGCAATATCCCTTATGTGATCAATGAGGGAGACGGCGCTTTCTACGGCCCCAAAATTGACGGCCGGGTGACCGACAGCCTGGATCGGGAGTGGCAGCTTTCCACCGTGCAGTGCGACTTTACCCTGCCCGAGCGTTTTGACCTCAGCTATATCGGCCAGGATGGCGAGCGCCACAGGCCGGTAATGCTGCACAGGGCTATTCTCGGCTCTCTGGAACGCTTCATGGGCATTTTGATCGAACATACCGCCGGAGCCTTCCCCACCTGGCTGGCCCCGGAACAGGCGCGCATCGTCACGGTGACGGAAAGGCACGATGCATTCGCGCGTCAGGCCCAGGCGGCTCTGCAGAGCAGCGGCCTTCGCGCCCAGGCCGATTTGCGCAATGAAAAACTGGGGTACAAAGTGCGCGCCGCGCAGCTTGAAAAGATCCCCTTTATTCTGGTAATAGGCGACAAAGAGCTGGAAGAGGGCGGCGTGAACATACGCCTGCGCAGCGGCGAAACCCTGGGCTTTAAGAGTCTTGCGGAAAGCGCTGCCCTTATTCTGGCCGATTCGGATGCACCCTTTCAACGAGGAGGTATGAACTATCGCTTCTCCTAACGTACGCCCCCGCCGCAATGAACCGCAGGACACGGTGCGGCGCAACGAGCAGATCCGCGTTCGCGAAGTAAGGCTCATCGGGGCCGAAGGCGAACAGCTGGGTATTGTCGATCGTCTGGCGGCCCTGCAAATGGCGCGCGAAGCCGGCATGGACCTGGTGGAAGTCGCGGCTACGGCCGATCCGCCGGTTTGCCGCATCATGGATTACGGCCGTTTCAAGTACGAGGCCCAGAAGAAAAAGCAGGAAGCCAAAAAGCGTCAGACCGTTATCCAGATCAAGGAAATCAAGCTTCGTCCTAAAACGGACGAACACGATTACCAGACCAAGGTCGGGCATATTCGCCGTTTTATTGAAAGCGGTGACCGCTGCAAGGTGACCATCTTCTTCCGGGGCCGCGAAATTGTGCATAAGGACCGGGGACAGACCATGCTTGATCGGGTTGTCGAGGATACCAAAGACATTGCCAAGGTCGAGCAGGAAGCCAGGGCCGAAGGCCGCACCCTGCACATGATGCTCACGCCCTTGCCGAAAAAATAGCGCCGGGCGGAAGAATCGCGAGCTAGGGATTTAATGCTTGCGCCCGGAAAAATTTTAGCGCATTATGCCATTCCTTTTGGGGTTCGGCATGTGCGATCGTGTCCTTGCTCCGCAAAGGGCCTTTCTTATGTTTCAACTTCAGATAACAGCGCCTTAGGCTGTGTATTTGGGCTTGAGAGGGCGCGCCAAGCGGGTGCGCCGCGATGCGAAGCATTGTTATGAAGAATCCGAATAAGGCATTTCCAAGGAGTAGGCCATGCCCAAGATGAAGACCAAACGCGCGGCCGCCAAGCGTTTCGACGTGACCGGCACGGGCAAGTTCAAGCGCCGCAAGCAAAACCTGCGGCATATCCTGACCAAGAAGAACGCCAAGCGCAAAATGCGCCTCGGTCAGGGCGCTATTGTGGACAGCACCAATGAGAGGGCTGTGCGGCGGATGATGCCCTACGCGTAGAGCACGCGTCTTTTTGCCGCTGCATGCGTCAGCGCGGTTTTTTGCTCCGGTCATGGACCGAAGTGTCCACTCCCTGCGCAAAAATTCCGCGTTTCCTTTTCGGCGACAAAAAACTGCGCACTTTACAAGGGATTATACGAATTTTGTTTCACACTATCCGCTCTTCCGGCACCCCTACGCCCCGTTGAGCGATGAATGGAGGATCATCCATGAGAGTTAAGAGAGGGATGGCGGCGCACAGACGCCACAAGAAATATCTGGATCTCGCCAAAGGCTACCGCGGCGGCCGCAGCAAACTTTACCGCACTGCCCGTGAGGCTGTGGAAAGGGCGTTGGCCTACTCCTTTCGCGACCGCAAGGTGCGCAAGCGCGAGTTCCGCAAGCTCTGGATTCTGCGCATCAACGCCGGCGCGCGTGAAAGCGGCCTTTCCTATAGCCGCTTCATGGACGGTCTGAAAAAGGCGAATATCCTGCTTGACCGCAAGGTGCTGGCCGATCTCGCCGTACGCCGCAAGGAAGACTTCGCCCAACTGGTCGCCATGGCCAAGGCCCAGCTGGCCTGAGCGCCATGAGTCTTACTGACGCCCTTCAACGCCTGACGCCATCGCTGCAAAGCGCTCTGCGTCAGGCGTTGACACTTTCCGCTGTAGAGGAACTGCACACCGCCTACCTCGGGCGCAAGGGGATGCTGGCCCAGCTTATGGCCCGTCTGCCCGAGCTTGCCCCGGAAGAGCGCCCGGCTTTTGGCAAGGCGGCCAACGCGGTCAAGGAAGAACTCTCCGCCCTGCTGACGGAGCGCACGGGTGCGCTTGGCGCTGAGGCCGAAGAGGCCGCCCTGGCCCGCTTTGACCCCAGCCTGCCCGGCAGGGAACCCTGGAAGGGCTCCCTGCACCCCACGACCCTGGTCATGGAGGAAATCTGCCGCGTTTTCAATGCACTCGGCTTTGAGACCATCTCCGGACCGGAAGTGGAAACCGACTTCCACAATTTCGAAGCCCTGAACCTGCCCAAAGACCACCCGGCCAGAGACATGCAGGACACGCTCTATGTCTCGGACGGCGTGGTCATGCGTACCCACACCTCGCCCATGCAGGTGCGGGCCATGCTGGAGCGCAAAAAACCTCCCCTGGCCGTTATTGCTCCGGGCAAGGTGTACCGCCGCGATTCGGACATCACGCATACCCCCATGTTCCACCAGATCGAAGGGCTGCTGGTTGACAAAAATGTCACCCTGGCCCATTTGCGCGGCACCCTGACCCTCTTTTTGCGCGCCCTGTTCGGGCCTGAGGTGGCGGTACGCTTTCGCCCCAGCTTTTTCCCCTTTACCGAGCCTTCGGTAGAGGTGGATATCTCCTGCATTCTCTGTGAGGGCAAGGGGAAGATTGGGAACGAGCCCTGCCGGGTCTGCAAAAGCACGGGCTGGCTGGAAATTCTCGGCTCCGGCATGGTTGACCCCGCTGTATACGGGCATGTCGGCTTTGACCCGGAATGCACGGGCTTTGCCTTCGGGCTCGGCGTGGAGCGCGTGGCCATGCTCAAATACGGCATCACCGATTTGCGCATGTTTTTTGAAAGTGATTTGCGGTTTTTGCGCCAATTCGCATAAAAAATCTTTGGAGTTGCCGCCATGCTGCTCAGTATGAATTGGCTGCGTGAATTTGTGCCCTATGAAGGCTCCGCCGCCGAACTTGGCGACAGGCTGACCATGGTCGGGCTGGAGCTTGACGGGCTCTCAAAGCCTTATGAAGCCCTGCGCCCCATTGTGGTGGGCCATGTTGCGGAATGTTCCCGCCATCCCGAGGCGGACAAGCTTTCCGTATGCAAGGTGGACGTGGGCGATGAGCTGCTTGATATCGTCTGCGGCGCGCCTAATGTGGCCCAGGGGCAGAAAGTCGCGGTGGTCAAGGTGGGGGCGACCCTGCCAAACGGCCTGACCATAAAAAAAGCCAAGCTGCGCGGCGCGCCTTCGCACGGCATGATCTGCTCGGAACTGGAACTTGGCCTTGGCGAGGACCATGACGGCATCCTGGTGCTGGACCCTGCCGCGCGCGTGGGGGCCAGCCTGCTGGACACCCTGCCGCTAGACGATGACATTCTGGATATTTCCATTACTCCAAACCGGGGGGACTGCCTCTCGGTGCTCGGCATCGCGCGCGAAGTCGCGGCCATCACCGGCCTGCCCCTAACTCTGCCCCGTTTTGAGACCTTCACTTCCGGCCCTGACGCAAGTTCGGTGCTTTCTCTGGAAATTGCCGATCCGGATCTGTGCCCCCTGTACCACGGCCTGATCATAGAAGGAGTGAAAACGGCCAAGGCCCCGGCCTGGATGCGCTACCGCCTGCGCATGGCGGGGGTGCGCTCCATTTCCAACCTGGTGGACGTAACCAACTATATCCTTATGGAGCTGGGCCAGCCCTTGCACGCCTTTGATCTGGACACCATCCGGGGCGGCAGGATACTTGTGCGCGGCGCGGACGAAGGCGAACGCTTCACTACGCTCGATGGTCAGGAGCGCGTGCTTACAGGCGCGGACATCACCATTCGGGACGCAGAGGGCATTATCTGCCTTGGCGGCGTCATGGGCGGTCTGGATTCGGAAATTACCGAAAAAAGCAGCCGCGTCTTTCTGGAAAGCGCCATCTTCAATCCCTCCAACATCCGCAAGACCTCCAGACGGCTCGCCATTCCATCCGAAGCAGCCTACCGCTTTGAGCGCGGCGTGGATCAGTCTGGCGCGAGCTTCGCCCTTGAGCGGGCGGCCCATCTTATGGCCGCGCTGTGCGGCGGCCTTGTGCGCCCCGGTGTGATAAAAAGCGAAGCCCGGCCCTGGCGATCCCCTGTCCTGCGCCTGCGTCAC
>DBDO01000140.1 GCA_002293605.1 Desulfovibrionaceae bacterium UBA930 | reverse complement strand
ACCACAAAGATTTTGCATCCACACTGTTTTCAAAACGGCACAGAGTAGATGCGCTTGCCATCTCCACATCCCGGCCAGCAGCGGTCTGCAAAGCTGGGTCGTGACGCAATTCATCATGGTCATTGAGATCTTCATAGCCAAGAGCCAAGGCATACACCCTTTGGCGCAGCATATTTTCCACGGAATGCGCACAACTGGCCTTGCGCCGGGTATCCGCAAAACAACGCGCTACCCTTGGCAGAAGCCTGAGCATTTCATCCGCCGCCCGAAGCAATACCCCGCCACCATCGGAAGTAATTGTTTGGCCGCTGAAAACAGCCTCAACTTTCCGGCCTTTTACCCCTTTCAATCTGATTGGATCGGATGTACAAATTGTCATGGCGGTCCTGTTGTTAGATTCTAGCGTAAGTAACTAAAATCTATCAAAAAACAACAGAAACCGCCATTCTTTTATGCAATATCCGGGTTAACCGGAGCCTCTTCAGGCGGGGCGGCAGCCTGCGGGCTGTCCAGTTCCGCCAGCGGGCGGGAAAGCTTCTTTTGGGGGGCCGGGACTGTGGGCCTCGCCGCAGGCGGTGGCGTCTGTATGTCTTCCCCTGCCCGTCCGGCCTCCCTGGTAAGGGGCGCAGCGGCCCAGCCTTCTCCAGGCACCGGGTTTACAGCCCTGCCATTGGCAAGCAACTCAAAATGCAGATTCGGGCCTGTAGTACGCCCGCTGCGTCCCACAACGCCGAGTTTTTCGCCCTGAGCCACTGTTTGCCCTGTGGAGACGAACACCCTGTCCATATGGGCGTATAAGGTGCACTTGCCGTTGCCGTGGTCTATTTCCACAGTATTGCCATAGCCCTTTCTGCGGCCGCTGAAAATGACGGCCCCCCCGGCGGCGGCCACGACAGCCGAGCCGCGTTTGGCGGCAATATCCACGCCAGGGTGGAATTTTCGGACTTTTTTCGTGGGGTGCCTGCGCATGCCGTAGGCAGAAAGAACAGGGCCGTCAGCAGGCTTGATCAGGCAAAAAGCCCCGCTTTCGCTCCGCGCCTTGGCGATGACGGTCACAGGGCTGTCTGCCTGCCGGGCATCCTGCTTTACGCCCTCTTGTTTGGCGGCGCAGCCAAGAAAGAGAAAAGCAAGCAGGCCGAATGACAAAAAGCGGATACAAGGCATTATACCGGTCCTTTGTGGTGGTTGAGCGATGCCGCTGGCCTTATAGCCTTGCTGGCGCGTAACTATGGGGAAAAGCCCGGCGCGAGGGCGGGAACCTTTGGCAAAAAAGCAGGCACGCTTCCTGCAAAAAAAACACGAAGCGCTCCGCTGCGGCGTACAGTTGCGCCAGAGCGCCCTGTACCCTTTTAGTTGACTATCATCAGAAAAATAGGAAGGCAAGCAGAGGCCCTTTCCCCTCTGTGTGGGTATTTCTTATACAAAGCTAGCCTTTTCTCTGGACAGATGAGTATTTTTTATACACACTGCGCTATGTCCAGAGCAAAGTATGGAGCTGCCATGTCCTTACAACGTTCCGCCTCCGCCTTGCCCAGGCGCACAACCATACTGCTATCCCCCTGGCTGATGGTGGGTTCCGCTCTCATCCTGAGTCTGGCCATCGCCTTTTGGGCGGTGAAGAATATCAGGCAGGAGCGGGAAAATTTGGCCCGCAACCTTCTGGAGCGGGCTGAGGCCCTGATGTGGGGCATAGAAGGCGGCGCGCGGGTCGGCATGGGCATGCACCGAACCGTCTCCTATGTGCAGTTTATGATGGAAGAGGTGGGCAGGCAGCCCTATATCGTCTACCTGGCGCTCATCACCCCGCAGGGTGATATTGTGGCCCACAGCGTACCTTCAAGCATCGGCAAAAGGCTGTACCCGCCGGAAGGCCCGGATAGCGTTGGCGGCGCGGGGGGGCTCGTGCCTTCCTCCAGCATTCAGTGGCGCGTTTTGCAGCGTAAAAGCGGCGGACACACCTTTGAGGCCTACCGCTTTTTCACCCCTCTCCCCGGCTGCGGCCCAAACGGGCGCGGCCACGGCAGGCACGGCACCGGGCTGGGCCGCATGTCAGGGCCTATGATGGGCATGATGCGCGGCGGGATGGGCCCACATCTGTCCCCGCCTTCCGAAGGCTCCGGCATGACCTTGCCGCCGCAGGAACAGGAAGGGGGCCTTCTTGTGGTTGTGGGCCTGGATATGGCCTCCTTTGAGTCGACCTTAAGCGCTGCCGAGCGCAGCACCCTGTTGACGGCCCTGCTGGTGGGGCTGCTCGGGCTGGGCGCTTTTCTTTCCCTGTTTTGGGCGCAGAGTTACAGAATGTCCCGGCGTATGCTGCTCGATACCAGGGCCTTTGCCGATGAGGTCATCGGCAGTATGCCGCTCGGGCTGGTGATTCTGGATGCCGAAGGCGCGGTCGCCGAAGCGAACGCCGTGGCTGAAAGCCTGCTTGGTTGCGCAAAGGACGAACTGCTCGGAAAAAAAACAGGAGATCTGCCCGGCTCCTTTTGGGCGGATATGCAAGGGTGCGCGCGCCTTGGGCCGGTACTTGAGGAAGAGCAGGCCCTGCTTCGAAAAGGGCAGGATGGTGCAGAAACGGTGCCTGTCAGCGTCAGCGCCTCGGCAATCGTCAACGAGGAAGGCGAAGGCCTGGGCCTTTTGTATCTTCTGCGCGACATGCGCGAGGTCAAACGCCTGCAGGCCGAACTGCGGCGAAGCGAGCGTCTCTCCGCCCTGGGCAGTATGGCCGCCAGGGTTGCGCATGAGATACGCAACCCCTTGAGTTCCATCAAGGGCTTTGCCACCTACCTTGGAACGCGCCGGGAGGCTGCCGGGGATCAGGAGGCCGTGCGCACCATGATTGGAGAAGTGGACCGCCTGAACAGGGTGGTTTCGGAACTTTTGGATTTCGCCCGACCATCACAATTGAATATAAGCCCGGTGCCTCTCGGGGAACTGCTGGACCGGGCGGCCCGTCTGGCTCGCCCGGATGCTGAAGCCGGAGGCCTGCACCTGCATGTGGAAAAGGGCGGGCCGGAGTGTGCCGGGCTTTTGCTTGCCGTGGATGCCGAGCGCATTACCCAGGCCTTGCTCT
>DBDO01000032.1 GCA_002293605.1 Desulfovibrionaceae bacterium UBA930 | reverse complement strand
GACCCTTCAGGCGGTTGATCTGTTTGTCAATCCAGCGCCGGTGACGGGCCAGCAGCTCAGGCACGCAGGCAGGGTCAAGGCGCGCAGGGAGCACCACTTCCAGGCCTGTGCCGGGCTTGACACGCAGGGAGATGCGCTGGGCCCGGCGGCTGAAGCGGATGACGTGCGGAGGCAGGGGGGGAGAAAGACCCGGTAAAGGAGTGCTGCACATCGTCATTTTTCATCCACTATGCGGCAAGGACAGGATATATCCTTTACCTTACCGCCTATCTGCCATAAAAGAAAGAAAACTCATCGCCTGAACAGATATGAAGGAGCTCGCGTTACCCATGCCTGCGCAAGTCAAATCCACTCCCTGGGCGAGCCTTTTTTTTGCCCTGCTCGGGCTTATCTGGTGCGGTTACGTTGCTTTTCCCACCGCCAATCCGGCTCCCTGCTCCACCTCGGGCTGCGCGCTCTTTCGCGATTTTACCTTTTCAGGCATATCGCTCTGGTGGGTAGGGGGGGCCTACTTCTTCCTGCTTGCCGTGCTCTGCCTGAGGGGGCACCGCAGTCTGGCCCGCTTTATGGCCATGCTGGCCCTCTTCGCCGATGCCGTGCTGCTGCTCGTCATGTTCCTGACAGCGCCCTGCGTGCAGTGTCTGATCGTGGCCGCACTCATGGGCCTGTGCTACTACACCCTGAGAAAACCCGCCCCGGACGGCTGGTTTGCAGGCGTTGAGACCGCGCCCTCCCTGCTGCTGCCCATATGGTTCGGGCTTCTTCTGGGCAATGCCGCTCTCGCGATGAATGAACAGCTTCCGCTGTACGCCCTGGGCAACACCCGCTCTTCCGAAGCGGAACTGCGGCCCCGGATATTTTTCTCGCCTTCCTGCGGGGCCTGCCGTGAAGCCCTCAGCCACTTTGGCAATGCGGCCATCTTGTACCCAGTTATGGAAAAAGAGCAGGATTTTGACGCCATTGTCCGCTTCGCCGCCCTGCTCAAGGCCAATGTGCCGGTGCACGAAGCCGTGTCGCGCAGCATCGACCCGGACGCGCCCGTGCCTGCACTGGCCCTTCACGAGCGCAGTCTTTTGTCCGTGCAGCTTTTTCGCAACAAGGCCGCGCTGATGCGCCAGGGCTTCCGGGGCCTGCCCCTGGTGCAGATCAACGCCTGGCAGGGCGCAAGGCCCACCCCCCTGGAAAGTTCGACAAAAGAGCCCGCGCCCTGGCCCCAGGGCGCCGCGCACGAGTATGCACCGTCCTCCGCCCCTCCTTCCGATGAAACGCCCGGCCCGGAAGAGCCGGACTATACGCAGCCTGCGCCCGTTGAGCAACTGCCTGACTTCCTAAGCGACCCAGGAGCACTGACCCAGTGCGGGGGAGAAAACGCAAAACCCTGCGAGTAATTCCATTTCTCAATTGAAACTACTACTTTTATGCCTCTGGCGGCTGGGGGAAATGCTTTCCCCCAGCCGCCCTCGATAGAGCCCCCTCAATAGGGCAAATCAACGTAGCATTCGAATAAGGGCTATTTTCGCGCTACCTTTGCTGAAGGGCTCTGCCCCTTCAGGCCTCCCCGGCAGGGACACGGCCCCCTGCACCCACAACTTCAAAAAAGCAAGTTTATAAGGACACAGCCGGTCCGGCGCTTCACGTGGCAAGCGCCCTCATTCTTTACAAAAAACTTATGGGACAGGCCAACTTTTAAAAAGTCGTTCTGTCCCATAGTAAAAAAGGGGTGCAGGGGGCTTGCCCTCTGCCAGAGGAGTCCGGGGAGGCGGGGCCTCCCCGGATAAAAACCTAGCCGTTAAGCTGCTTCTCTTGCGGGAAGACCGGCAGGTAGCGGTAGGAGAGACTGAGCAATACGGCCGCGTATGCAAAGACCATAAAGCAGGGAGCCCATTCCACCCAGTTCGGGGCATAGGTCTGCCACTGCTCAAAGGGCAGGCTGGGGAAGGCCAGGGTCTGCACGGTGAGCACGTAGCGGTTAATTGTGATGCCTGCACAGTCCAGCAGGCCCGCCGTATAGAGCAGGGCCGGGTTCTCGCGCAGGTTCTTTTTCAGCAGGATAACGCAGGGCAGCACGCCGCAGAGCAGCAGTTCGGCTACCAGCAGCCACTTGCCGTAAATCCAGCCGTGGAAAAACTGGTCGAATTCCAGACCCGAGCGCGGGGCGATGCTCATAATCCAGGCCCCGGTATCCAGAAATTTGAAGACCAGATAAACCAGGAGCATGGTTCCCGCGATTTTACCCATCAAGGCTTTGATATCAAAAGAGATCAGCTTCTTCCCGGTGCATTTTTCCATGATGGTGCCGACCAGAACGGTCATCATCGGGCCGGAAGCGGCGGCAGAGAGCACAAAGAGGAAGAAGGTCCAGGGCCAGATGAAAAAGCCATCGCGAAAGGCATAGGGGCGGCCAAAGAGCACGCCGTACATACCGCCCAGCGAGCCCTGGTGGAAGGTGGACAAAAAGGCACCCATGCCCGCAAAAAGCGGCATAGTCACATGCAGATTGTGGGCGATGTGGTGCAGCAGGGGAATTCTGTTCAACTGTTTCTGCTCGAAGATCAGGGGAATGTACTCAATGATCAGCACGATGCAGTAGCAGGTGATGCAGAAGATGACTTCGGTCAGCATGGAGTGCACGTTGGCGTGCCAGTAGCCGAACCAGGAGCGCAGGGGCTGCCCGATGTCGAGCACCAGCACGAGCATGGCCCCGGTATAGCAGATGAAACCGAAAATAACGGCCAGATTGATGATGTTTTTCAGCGGATCGATATTCAGGATATAGCGGAGCAGGCCCGTAAAAAAGGCACCCGCGCCGAGGGCGATGACCGCAAGGTCAAAGGTAATCCACAAACCGAAACCGAAATGGTCGTCCAGATGGGTGACGCCGATGCCGTACCTGAAAACCAGGAACATGGCATAGAGCCCTACCAGCAAAATCGCTGTCAAAAAACCCATCCACAGGGAGAATTGGGTGAAGGAGCAACGGGAAGCGCCTTCCGGAAACAGGTCCGCGTCTATGGGGCGATTGTAGTTGATTTCCATATCGAGCTACTCCCTAGTGCTTCTTCGGCAGAATCTGCTGGGGTTTCTGCGTTTCTTCGTCCGGCAGGTAGTTGTCGCCAAGGCGGCGCACCCATTCACGGCTGCTGATATAATATACGGCCGTGTCCGTGCCCAGGCGTTCCAACAGCCGGAAGGCGTTGTCATTGCCGGTGACCAGCTGGTACACCTTGTGCGCGGGGTTGTTCAAATCGCCGAACACAATGGCACCATTGGGGCAGGCTTCGGCACAGGAGGTGACGTAGCCGTTTTCGGGAATGGCACAGTGGTGTTTGCCGTCCACAGCCCTGGTGTATACGTCTATGCCCTTGGTGCGCAGCACGTCCTTGGCCTGCATGAAGCGGTGGTGGCAAAAGGTGCACTTTTCCACCACGCCGCGCGGACGCATGGAAACGTCCGGGGTGAGGGCCTTTTCCATGCCCTTGGGCCAGATGGGGTCAAACCAGTTGAAGTAGCGGGCGTGGTAGGGGCAGGCCGCCATACAGTAGCGGCAGCCGATACAGCGGGGCGTGACCTGGCTGACAATGCCGCCCTCTTCGTTGCGCTCAGTGGCGACCACAGGGCAAACCGTGGCGCAAGGCTGCTCCGCGCACTGCTGGCAGGGCCGGGGCAGATAGGCGACCTCATGATCGGGAAAGGCCTTGCCATTGGACAGTTCGTATACCACCAGCCAGTTCATGACCCGGCGTTTGTTTGAGGCGTCGGCTTGCGGGGCGAGGTTGTTTTCGGCCTGACAGGCCACCATGCACGCGCCGCAGCCCGTGCATTTGTCAAGGTCGATGGCCATTCCCCACTTGACGCTGAATTCTTTTTTTGCAGACATGGCATGCGATCCTTATGCTTTTGAGACGGCAACGGCGGTCCCGGTCCAGACGGAAAGTCCGGTTCCCGGCTCGGCAGCGGCGGTCATAAGTTCCATAACGTTGGCGCCCTTGTTCTGGCTGAATTCATCAAGTGCGGTGTGTCCGAAGCCAAGGCATACGGCAACCGTATCGTTCATGACGCCTTCATATACACGCAGTTTCGCGGCAATTCTCCGTCTGCCGGAGTCAAGCAAAAGCCTGTCTCCGTTCGCCATGCCTTTTTTGGAGGCCGTGGCCGCGTTCATCAGCACAGTCATGGCCGTGCCGTCCAGGTCTCCTGCGCGCAGGGTCTTGTTGTTATAAGGAGGAATGCCGGTTTTGGCCGTGCCCATGCTGAGTTTTGCGTAAGGCGCAAGACAGAGCGCATCTTTGGCCTTTGCCGCAGGCTGCAGGGCCTTGCCCAGGATGTCGGCGCGCAGCTTGAGGCCGCGGGGGCCTACCGTCCTGTCGTCCACCAGGGCCTTGCCTGAGGCCAGCACATCGAACTTGGCCTTGCCGTATTGCTGGGCCTTGGCCTTGATGAGATCCATCAAGGTCTCAAAACCGAGGTCCATACCCATTTTGCGGGCAACAAAAAGCAGGGCATTGGCGGTGCTGCGCACATCCTGCTCGGCTTCCACCACGGCGGGGGTTACGCAGTACACGCTGCCGCCGCAGCCATAGGGGCTTTCCATATCATCCGTGCGCTCAATGCCCATGCCGATCGGCAGAACCAGATCGCACAGGGCCGCGCTTTCATCCATAAAGGTGGAGAAAGAGACCTTGAAGGGAATGTTCTTCAGGGCCGCTGCCACGCTCTCGGGGTCCGGCAGGGCGTAAACGGGGTTGGCTTCGTGCAGCACCAGCAGGGCGGGCTTGGCCGTGCCGATCCAGGAGGCCAGATCCTTGGCATACATGCCGCTGCGCGCTTCGGCTTTGGGCATGGCCGTCTGGGCCGGAGGCATCAGAACGAGGCCGCCGGGGCGGTTGATATTGCCGAGCAGGGCGTTGACCGCAAAGGCGGCCATAAGAGGAGCCGCGCCCGCGCCCTGGCCGAATTCGGAACCCACGACAACCAGCGGGGCCTTGGCCTTGAGCAGGCCTTCGACAACGGCTTCCAGCTTTTTCGGGTCAACGCCGGTCAGTCTGGCGACTTCTTCCGGCGTGAATTTGGCGGCCAGGGCCTTAAAGGCGTCAAAGTCGGCGGCGTCCACAACGCGGCCCTTGGCTATGAGCATATTGGCTATGCCAAGTGCCAAAAGGCCTTCGCTTCCCGGATAGATGGGCAGCCAGGGCCTGGCCACGGCAGCAGTATTGTTCTGCACGGAGCCTGCGTAGGCCAGAACAGCCATCGGAGCGGCCTCTTTGATGCCCTTTGCCGCAGAGCGCACCGGGTGGGGGTGGGATTCTTTGAAGATGCGGCGGTTGCGTACCACCGTTCCCCAGGATTCAAGCAGGTTCGCGCCAATGGCCAGCACATAATCGCTTTTTTCCAGGTCGTAGCCGAACTGGGCCTCAAGCCCCATGAGCCGGGCGGCCACCGAGGCGCACTGACCTTCGGAAGGCATGAAAAAGACCTGATCAGAGCCTATGCCTTTGGCAAAGGCGCTCAACACCTCGTTGGTGCTGCTGCTTTCATCGCCGGAGATGAAGGCCGTATTTTTTCCGGCTTCCGTCAGTTTTTCCTGAAGGATTTTGGCGGCTGCGGGCCAGTCCAGCTCGGTGAAACCGCCGTCAGCGGCACGCAGCAGGGGGCGTTTGACTCGACCGGGGCTGTAGAGCATCTGCACTTCAGCCACAGACAGGGCGGTAAGCCCGCCGCCCAGAGGGTGATCCTCCACGGGCAGCACGCGCACCGGGCGACCGTCAACCAGGCGGATGCGCATGGGCACGCCCGAGGGGTCCATTTTGCTGACCGCGTGGGCGTACGTTGATTCTCCGTATTGATTGCGCGGAATCCAGGACCAGTTCTGGGTCCAGATACTCACATCGTCAAGCAATTTCCAGGGCACGGGGGTGGCCATGATGCCGGCGCTCGCACCCGCGACGAATTTCATGAATCCTCTTCTGTCAAGTACCATGTCGCACCCCTTTACTTATGGCAGGTAGAACACGCGTTGTTAGCGGCAGTGCGCCCTTTGCCGTCATTATAAAAATGGCCGGGGTGGGCGTGGCACTTTTCGCATTCCCACATTTTCATTGTGGTGCGGCTATAGTCGGTAAGCGCATTCAGCTCGACGGGCGGATTTTTATCCAGCTTTTCCAGCGAGGGGTGGCAGGTCATGCAGAGCTTTTGCGGGCTGTCGGGCTTGCCGAGATTCAGCTCGCCCTGCATGGTCAGGTGGCAGTCAAAACACTTGTTGAAATGGGCGGCATGGCTGAAGAAGACGTTGTCCGGCTGCTTCTGGTGTGCGCGCCAGGGCACTTCCTTGCCCTGAGAAACGTAGCCCTCGACAAAAGCCTTTTCAGCCTCGTAACGGGTACGTTGTTCGGCAGTGGCGTCCGGGCCGGGCTCGGCAGTCATGACTTCGGCATGGCAGTCGGCGCAGGCGGCAAGGGAAGGCAGGCCGGTAAAAGAACCGTCCTCCCGAAAGCTGTGGCAGTCCGCGCAGGCAGCGCCCACATCATTGACATGCACGCCGTGGCTGAAGAAGAAGGGCTGCGCTTCTTTGCTGAAGAGCATATCGGGGAATACCCACCAGCCAAAGGCCAGGGCCACGATTGCTCCGGCAAGGAAGGGCACGGCCCCGCATGCGCATTTGGAACGGCTCTTGCCGCCGTTCGTACAGTGTCTGTTTTCCTCCATACCCTTTGCCTCACAGCTGGTTAGACGGTGAAAACGAAATGACGGCGCGTCCGCGCGCTCAGGGCGTACCCGTGCTTACGGCGGCTTTTCGCCCAGTCAGGACAAGCCAAACCACTGCCGCTTCTGTTATCTGCGGCATCCGGAAAAGGCCGCTTGCGCGGCGCGGCGGCATCGCCCCAACAAGCCGGAAAGCCTGTCTTTTACGATGCGCGTCATAACGGACGGCTCCTTTCTAGTACGCGAGCCGGTTAAATCCTGTCAAGGTGAGATTTTTCACAATGTACCAAAATATGAGGGGAAAGCCTTGACAGACGCGCGTTTGAAACGGCCCGCGAAGTTTATAGTTTCTTTCTATATGTAAAAGGAGATTCAACAGACGCTGCTGATGGAAGGGCCGAGTCCCTGGAGGAAAGAATCGGCGCAAGCGCAGGCCAGGCAATGCCCAGGGCAGGATCGTTCCAGCGCAGGCCCCCTTCGCTTTGCGGGGCGTAGTAGGCATCCACTTTATAATGAAATTCCGTATACGATTCCAGCACCATATAGCCGTGGGCAAAGCCGGCGGGAATGAAAAAACGCAGCATATTCTCTTCACTGAGCACAAGACCGTGCCATTGCCCATAGGTGGGGGAGCCCTTTCTCAGATCAACGGCCACATCAAAAACCGCGCCACGGGTCGTCCACACAAGCTTGGACTGGGCATGAGGCGGCATTTGAAAGTGCAGCCCGCGCAGCACCCCTTTTTCAACGGACATGGCGTGGTTGTCCTGGACAAAGGGGCGCTCAAGCTTCAGCGCCGCGCTCCACTCCTCGCGCCAGCACTCCATGAAAAAACCGCGTTCGTCCTTGTGGGGATGCAGCGCCATGACCAGAAGATCGGGAATGCCCGTAGCCCTGACTTCCATATGCTTTCCTTCCTTGCGCTCGGGTTCGCGGAAAAAGTCCGCCTTTTCCTTATGAAGGGTGCATCAAGGAGGCTGTTTTGGCAAGAGCCTGCGCGCGGACAGGGAGCACGGCTCTGGCAACGAAAGCCCTAAGAGCGGAAATCAGGTATGGTGAAACAGATTTTCTTTGTTTTTGCCCTAAAGTCCCCGAACAAGAGTCCGATAAGCGAGGTACGGGGATAGTGTGATGAATACGCAATCGTTTTATACGCGCCAGATGCTGTTGCGTTATAGCAGACAGCTTGTGGCCGCCCGGCGGCTTGCCCGCTATGACCAATTGCTTGGTCGCAGCGCAAGGCATGCCCCAGAGGAGGCCGAAGCGAAGCGAAGGGCCATGGTTGAGCGAATTTCCCGCGAAATCATGGAAAATCTCATATTCTCCGGCTCTGACAACCCTGTGGTGCAGGAGGTTCAGGCCCGGCTGTCCGAGGAGTTGGGGGAGGAGTATATCTTCCGCTACCCGCCCGCCGAGCAGGACTTTCAAATTTTCCGCACCGCCTCCGAGGGAGGAGAGGTAGAACTCTCGCAGGGAGAAAAGCAGGCAGTCATGGGCCAGCTCTGGGATCTGACTTTGCGCACTGTTGACGCAACCATGCTATGAAGCTACGTTCACTTAGTGTTCCGGCAGACAGACGGATTACTCCCGTTACCCTGCCGGGGAGGCCGTTATGGAAATTAAAAACTCGCTCCTCAGAAACCTTGACCCCTACGGGGCCAGGATCGGGGCCAAGGAAAGCGTTGAGGCAAGCGCCGGGCGGGCCAGGAGCCCTGCCCAGCCTGCCGTTGCCGCTCAAGGCGACAGGGTCAGCCTGTCCTCTTCCGCACGTCTGCACACCGCTGCCCACGCGGTAGCCATGAACGCGCCGGAAATGCGCCAGGAGAAAGTAGATACGCTTAAAGAACGCGTTGATTCCGGCACATACACGGTCAACGCCCGAAAAGTGGCGGAAAAGCTCGTGCAGAGCGAAGCGCTCCTTGCCGGAACCCTGGACAGGAACGCGTAAAATTTTGATCGGGCTGTAGAATTTCCGGCACGCCCTGCAACGCTATTGGCGCGAAGCAGGACGTTCGCCGGGCGGATGCGCCAGATCCGCCCGGCGAAGGCCGGAAGCCCCTGATTATGTCCTGCCGCTCTGCAAGTGGCGGGGTCTTGTTGCGTGTGTGGCCTTGCCCCAAAACAGCAAGCCTGCCAAATGAAAATACATCCGCCTTTCCCAAGGACTCCACCATTTTCACCGCCCTTTGCCCTCTCTTTCTTGCCTCCTCCTCGCCCAGGCGAATCGCCTTTTTGCAGGACATGGGACTTGAGGCAAAAAACCTGCCTGTGTCGGAACAGGCCGAGCCTGCCCCCCTGCCGGGGGAGGATCCCGAACGCTACGCCCTGCGCGCCGCCAAGGCCAAAGCCTTTGACGCGCTGCCCCGGCTTCCGGCAGATGCCTTTGCCCTTGCGCGCCCTGCCCTCATTGCCGCCGACACCGTGGTGAGCCTCGCGGGCCGCATTCTCGGCAAGCCGGGCAATCCGGAGCAGGCCTATGCAATGCTTGAGGCCCTGGCCGGGAAAAGGCATAGCGTGATCACCGCTTGCTTTATTCTGCGCTGCGGTCCTTCAGACACCGCCCCCTGCCCACATAGTTTTGCCGTAAAAAGCCGGGTACACATGTGGGATGCCCCGCCAGACCTGCTGCGTGCGTATGCGAACAGCACGGAGCCTGTGGACAAGGCCGGGGCCTATGCCGTACAAGGGAAAGGGGCTGTATTGGTGCGCTCCATTGAAGGCTCCTGGAGCAATGTCGTGGGCCTGCCGCTGGCCGAATTGACCCAGGCCCTGCTGCACATGCGCCTGATCGCTGTTTCGTGAGGATTTACGATGGAGGGTAAAGGCTTCAGGCCGCGTTGCGGCCCGCCCGCGCCGCCATTCTGTGTCTTGCCGTACTCATTGCACAAACCCGCCTGGGGGATGCTATGGACGAGGCGCAACTGCTGGTATTGGAACTAGGCAGCAAAGGTTATTCCTGCGCCCAAATGGTGCTTGTCGGCGGCCTCAGGCTCATGGGCGCGGAAAATCCCGCGCTTGTGCGGGCCATGTCCGGCCTGGCCCAGGGGGTGGGGTGCAGCGGCGGCATCTGCGGCGCGCTGACTGGCGGCGTCTGCCTGATCGGCCTTTACACTGGCAAAGGGACAGATGCCGAAGACGCCCTGCCTGCATCCCTGCCGCTTATGGAATCTCTGATCACATGGTTTCGGGAAGATTGCTGCCCAGGCGGCGATATGAGCTGCGNNGGGGCATGGACCCAACGCGCTGCGGCGCTCTGGTAGCCGCAGTCTGGACCAGGGCCGTGGGCCTGCTCGTGGAAGCGGGTATTGATCCTGGCTGCGAGCGAGAGCAGACATGAGCGGGGGCCGCTGCATCGGCCACACCCACAGCCTGTGCCCGCATTGCCTTCGCAGCCTGCCCGCCGAACTGATAGAGGAAGAAGACCGGGTCTTCATTCGCCGCCTCTGTCCGGAGCACGGTCCCTTTTCCGGGCTCATCTGGCGGGGGGAGCCGTGCCTTGCCGCATGGCGCAGACCCAAACAGGCCTCGCGCTCGGTGCGCCGGGAACAGGAAAGCAAGGTCGGCTGCCCGCACGATTGCGGGCGCTGCCCGGAGCATGGGCAACACGCCTGCACCGTGCTTTTTGAAATTACGGAGCAGTGCAACCTGCGCTGCCCGGTCTGCTTTGCCGATGCCGGGCCCGCCTCGCCCTCCGCCCCCTTTCCCTCTCTTCAGACACTTACCNNGAGCGGCGGCGGCCCGGGATTCCGCCCTGCTGAAGGTGATTGCCGACGAGATTGAAATGGATCAGCGCGTAAGAAGCGCCCAAGTGGAAGAAGCGGGCAGCTACCTTTGCGCCTAGGAGGTTTTTTGAAGAACACGGCCCTGGATTTCCCCGGAATTCTCGGGGCCGTGGTTTTTACCCAGGGCTGCAATTTCACCTGCCCCTATTGCCACAATCCGCATTTAGTGCGCTTTTTCGGCCTGCCCGTATCAGAGACGGAGGTGTGGGAGTTTTTGCGCAAACGCCGCGGCCTTCTGGACGGCCTGGTGATTTCCGGCGGCGAGCCCACCCTGCACCCTGATTTGCCCGAACTGGTGCGCGCAGCCCGCGCCCTTTTCCCGGCGGTCCAGCTTAACAGCAACGGCCTGCTGCTGGCCGAGCGCCCCGGATTGGCCGAAGCGCTCGCCAAGGCCGGGCTATCCTGGGTCTTTCTTCAGTTCGATGGCACCAAAGACGCCATTTTCACAGCCCTGCGCGGGCGGCCCCTACTGCGGCAAAAACTCGCAGCCATTGAAGCCTGCAAGCGGGCGGGTCTAGCCGTTGTGCTGGTGCCTACCGTGGCTGCGGGCATCAACGAGCACAACCTTGGCGACCTGCTCCGTCTGGCAATCAGCCATTCCCCCACAGTACGCGGCCTGCACCTGCAACCCATGACCGGATCGGGCCGAAATCGCCTTGCAAACGAGGCAGAGCCCCTGACCCTGCCCGAAGTGCTGCAAGCCATTTGCGCCCAAAGCAAGGGGCTGATGCGGCCCGAACATGCCGCGCCCCCCGGCTGCGAGCACGAACGCTGCTCCTTTCACTGCCGTTACCGGCTTACATCCTCGGGTGCGCTGCTGCCCCTGCGCGGGGAAAGCCCCTGTTGCGGCATGCCCGATGCCGGGCCTGATACGGCACCCCCCGCACAAAGCAGCTCGCGGCAAGCTTTGCCGCTCGGGCGGACAGAGCAGCCCTTGAACCAGCCCTTACACCAGGAGGACAGCGCCTTTGCAGGCATGCGCCGGGCCGTGGACACCATTTTGCGGGTCTGGCAGCCTGCGCAGCAGGGGGAAGCTTCCGGGCCGGGAGACGCCTTTGACGCTTTTATCCGCAAAGCCCGTGGCGAGATGTTCAGCATCACCTGCATGGCCTTTCAGGATGCGCGCAGCGTGGACCTCGAACGGCTCAAGGGCTGCTGCGTGCACGTTTATGCCCCGCCCGCGCGTTTGATTCCCTTTTGCGCCTACAACCTGACATCCCTGGACGGCAGGCCCCTGCACCGACCTTTGCAGCGGGAAAACGAGGCTTGCGGGAAAAAACGGCTGTGACCCGGACTGCTGCGAATCCTTCCAAAGCCTTTCCGGCCAAAGGCCTTCTGCCCGAGCGCCTTCGCACAGAAGCGCTCTGCCTTGACGGTCAGCTTGCCGCCCGCCTGATGAGCCACTTTCAGTGCGGCTATGCCGCGCTTCCCGGCGGACTGCAGGGCGCGCTGCGCCTCTGGCAATGGGAGCGGCTCTGCCAGACCC
>DBDO01000217.1 GCA_002293605.1 Desulfovibrionaceae bacterium UBA930 | reverse complement strand
GGCGCGCTCCCTCGCGCGTTCTTCCGGCTATCGGCCTTGCCCCTGCGGGCGCGGCTGCGGAAAGCGCTCCGGCAAATCCGGGAGACACGTCTTCGCCTGGCACCTCGTCCGATGCCGCTGTCCGCGATTCCCTGGCCCGCCGTCAGGAGGATCTCTCCCGCAAGGAACAGGATTTGCGCGTGCTGGAAAACGAACTGAGCGGACGCCTGGAAAAGATGAAGCTGCTGGAAAACAGGCTGGCAAGCATGCTCAAAGATGCGGAAAGCGCCAATGACGCCAAGTTCCGCCATCTTGTGGATGTGCTGTCCAATATGAAGGCCAAGCAGGCCGCGGCTGTGGTGGAAACCCTGGATCAGAAAATCGCCGTCAGAGTTTTGGCTGGCATGCGCGGCCGTCAGGCCGGTGAGATTCTCACCTATGTGAAGCCGGAAATCGCGGCCAAGCTCACGGAAGCGCTCGCCCGCATGCAGCTTCCCCTGGAGTAGGCCTTTGCCCAGGCTCAAGCTTACTCTCGCCTATGAAGGAACCCGCTATGCGGGCTGGCAGATGCAGGCCAGGGCGGGGCAGCCCGGCGCTAGCGCCCCTTGCACGGTGCAGGGCACCCTGGAATCCTGCTTGAGCCGGATAGTCGGCAGGCGCGTCCCCGTGCACGGGGCCGGGCGCACCGATGCCGGGGTGCATGCGGAAGGCCAGGTCTGCCATATGGATTTGCCTGAAGACGCCGGGCGCATAGACTGGAAGCAGGCCCTGAATATGCTGCTGCCCTATGATATCCGCATTATCCGGGCCGAATGGGTCGCGGCGGATTTCCACGCCCGCAGCAGCGCCTGCAAAAAGCGCTACGCCTATAGCCTCTGGATGGACCGTGATAAAGCGCTGCCGAGAATCGCCCCCTTTGTCTGGAGCGTGCCCCGCCTTGAGCTTGCCGCCATGCTCCCTGCCCTGCCGCTGCTGACCGGACGGCGCGATTTCGCCAGTTTTCAGAACAGCGGCACCCTGCGGGCCAGCACCATACGTAGCCTGCATTCGATAGAACTGCGGCCCGGCTTGCTCGGCCCCCTTGCCTGCCCCGAAGATTGGCCCGTGGCCACGCTTTTTTTCGAAGGCGACGGTTTTTTGAAGCAGATGGTGCGCAACCTCAGCGGGCTGCTGGTCTGGATTGCGCAGGAAAAAATCAAGGCCGAGGGCATTCCCGCCATTCTCGCCGCCAAAGACCGCCGCGCCCTGCCCAGCCCTTCCGCTCCGGCCCAGGGCCTGAGCTTGCTTGAGGTTATGTATGAGAGGCCGTAGTGCTGCTTAAAGGCAGGAGGGGAATAGGAGTCAGGAAAAATTATACCATTATCAGCATTGCAGTTCTCCTATTTTCTACATAGCTCTGTCCTGAAATATTTTCTTATCTACACCGAGGAAAGCAGCGCTGCCCCGCAGGCGGTTTTGTGGCCGTGGAAGGCCACGGGCGCGCCCTCAAGAGTGTCAGAGGGGTCACCCTCCACAATAGGGAAGCTCCCCTTGCACTTGGGGCAGATTGTCATATCGCCTACAATGCGTTGTCCAGTGCGGGGAAATTATCCCCCCCTCACTTTGCACAAAGTAACAATGGGGGGGTACAGGGCCGTCCGCACTTTGCCAAGCAAAGGCGGACAAATCTAAAACAGGCTCCCTACCAAGGGGGCCTGGGGGACATACGTCCCCCAGCAAAGTAATGAGGTCTGAACCTATAGCAGTTTCACTTTGAGATGCTTGCTTAACGGCGGGCAAAGCCCGCCTGCAAGTATCTCGCGGCAAGGATTTGTGAATAAATCCTTGCAGAGCAGATATGCATTCAATCTAAATTTGCTCTAGAAGGTATAGCGCAGGCCAATGGCAAGCTGGTGCTGGTACAGGTTGTCGGTTTTACCATGTACGCTGTAGTTATTAGCGGCATCGCCTTGATGATATGACTTCGTCTTGACCGAGCCCAGGCCGACAAAACGATAGCCGATATCCATGGTCCAATTCTCTGTAAAGTCATAGCCAAGGCCGGCACCAACGTTCCAAGCAAAGTTTGTCACGTTTTTGGAGCCGGTGCTGCCACCCAGGGCGTCAGCCGGGGAATCAATTAAAAAGGCATTTGCCTTGCCCTTGGTATTGATAAAGGCCATGCCGAGGCCTGCGCCGACATAGGGGGTGAACTGCGTGCCGGTGGCGATATCCCAGTAGGCGTTGACGAACAGGGTTTGAACCTGGAAGGTCTGCTTCAGCTGTAACTTCGCATCGCCGCTTCCAAGCGGGTCTATAAGCGTGTACGTCTTTTCATTTTCCGTCTCGGAGAAGGCCGCGTATTCAAGCTCGGCCCGAACGGGCAGGCCAAATTTTTTATCAAAGTCATAGCCGATAGCAAGCGAACCGCCAAAGGCGTCATCCGTTTCGTTGCCGATACGAATACTGCCGGAAGTTGTATTGCCTGATTCTACCACACTCCAATGCCCTTTTGTGCCGTCCATTTGCGTCAGGCCGTAAACAAATTTTGGAGCGACATACACCCCAACCTGCTCCCCTGCCGCTGAAACAGCAGTGGGTGTTGCCATAGCGCCAATAAGAAGCAATACAGCGAGAATCCGTTTCATGAGTCCTTCCTTGGTTAGAGGTTGCGCTAAGTATAATACCGGGAAAAACAGCATGCTATCGGGATAAAAACTGGTTCTATCCGACATTAAGAAGTGTTTAGCCGTGTTTATTATAAAAGTAAATGGTTTTATCCGGTTTTATGTGCCCTCACTCTCCGTAAAATACCCGGTGGGGAGCGCGGCTATGGACTTAAAACAACTGGGATTGCGGATAAAAGATCTGAGAAAAAAGAGGAAACTCACTCAGGATGAACTGAGTGAGGCGGCGGAAATGAATGGTAAGCATCTTGGGGAGGTTGAACGTGGCCTTATCAATATTTCCATTCAAAACCTTGATAAAATTGCTCAATCGCTGGGCGTTCCTCTCCTGACCCTTCTCGATGTGGATCATCAAAAATCCAAGGAAGAACTCTCCCGCGAGATAGAGAGCATGGTGCATTCCTCCTCTTACGAACAGGCCCAGCTAATTCACCGCGTGGTGTCGGACATCGTTTCCTGACAGATAGGCGTGTCTCATATTACCTTGTATAGAGAGCAGCGCTTGCCCGCACACTTTTTTTGCCCTTGACGCCCTTGGCCTTTTAGCATAAATATGTAATACCACGTAAGGGGAGTAACTGGGTTCATAGAGACCCGGGCAATATCGACAGCATGGCCTGACGGCCCGGTATTGCCGTTAAAAGCAGCGCTTTTGACTAGTGAGACCTTCTGGCTGAAAATGCCGGAGGGTTTTTTTATTTTCCCCGCTGAAGTATACAGGGCGGCCTTCTTTGGGCGCGCCAACAAGGAGCCTCCTCGATGATAGGACAGTATTCCACAGGCAGCATCATCGCCTTTTTCGTCACCATCGGCGTTTTTTTGTGGATTGACTTGCATGCCCACAAAAAAAACGAAGCCATCACCCTGCGCAACGCGGCCCTGTGGTCCTGCCTCTGGATCTCGCTGGCCTTGTCCTTTGGCGTGTATATCGGGGTAAGCCACGGCCTGGACCACATGTGGCTGTTCTTCGCCGGATATTTTCTCGAAGAGTCCCTGTCTGTGGACAATCTTTTCGTGATTATGGCGATTTTCAGCGCCTTTGCCATCAAGGACGAATACCGGCACCGGGTGCTCTATTACGGCATTCTGGGCGCGCTGGTGATGCGCATGATCTTTGTGGCCGCAGGCAATACCCTGGTGCAGCTTTTCGGGCCTTACGCCCTGGCCGCCTTTGGCCTGTTCGTGCTCTGGTCTGCCTGGAAGATGTGGCAGCAGATGCAAAAGCCGGACGAAGAAATAGAAGACTATTCCCAGCACTGGTCCGTGCGCTATACCCGCAAGTTCATTCCCGTTTCTCCCAATATGCACGGGCATAATTTTTTTGTGAAGGAAGCTTCAACGCCCGGCGGCGCTTTGATCTGGAAGGCCACGCCGCTCTTTTTGTGCCTGGTGGTCGTGGAACTGTGCGATGTTATGTTCGCCTTTGACTCCATTCCCGCCATCATCGCCATAACCCAGGATCCCTTCCTGGTATACACCAGCAACATTTTCGCCATCCTCGGCCTGCGCTCTTTGTACTTTCTCATGGCCGCAGCCTCCAACATGCTGGTGCACCTGGAAAAAGCGGTCATCGCCATCCTGGCCTTCATCGGGATCAAGATGCTGATCGGCGTGGCCGGACTGGGGCACCTCTCGCCGCTGGCCAGCCTGGCCGTGGTGCTGGGGCTGCTGGCAAGCGGCATAGCGGCCTCCTTTATCTGGCCTGAGAAAAAGTAACTTGTCGGTAAGGGCGCAAAACAGGAAGTCAGCATTTCCCTGGGGGGCTGTCCCACATAGCGGATTTTGCACCGAGAGCAAAGAAAACGCCTCCTTTTGCGAAGAAAGCGTACTGTTATGGTACTCGACCGAAGCAAAAGGGGGCGTTTGATACAGGTAGAGCAAAAGACGTATTGAGGGACAGACCCCTACGGCTATTTCATTGTTTCAAGCCGCGTTACAGCAGAGTCAGCCCTCAGCAGTGTCATTTGATGGACGGCGATAGCGTTCAATCGGCCCAAGAGTTCCCCTGTGACAGGCCATCCTTGAATGGTGCCCCGGCTTTTTGAGAAACAAACCCTAATCGCCCTGAACCCTGGAACGGTATAGTTGCACGGCCCTGTTGTGCTCGTGCAGGCTTTTGCTGAAGCTGTGCCCGCCGTCCAGGCCGGTGGCCACGAAGTAGAGAAAGGCGTGCGCTTCCGGCGCGGCTGCCGCGCGCAGGGAGTCCAGGCCTGGCGAGGCGATGGGAC
>DBDO01000166.1:6947-7180 GCA_002293605.1 Desulfovibrionaceae bacterium UBA930 | reverse complement strand
AAGGCGGGCCGCTTGCATCCTCCCCGGACGGGCCGGGTTCCAGCGCGCTCACAACAGTATAGGCGTAGCCTTGCTGCCGCTCCGAGGCACCGGAGGGCTCCCCGGCTTCGGGCGGGGCTTTGCGCGCCAGTTCCGGAGGAATATGGGGGGCGGGGATCGGGCCTTTGGGATCGATGATGCGGATTTCTTCTTTGTCTCCCGAAGCCGCATCGGCGCTCAGAGGGCCGGGCTCC
>DBDO01000166.1:0-6805 GCA_002293605.1 Desulfovibrionaceae bacterium UBA930 | reverse complement strand
CTGGACGGAACCCTGCTCAATACCCTGGAGGATCTGGCCGATGCGGCCAATGCCGCGCTCGCGGCCAGGGGCCTGCCCCTTCACCCTGTGGAGGCCTACCGTTTTTTCGTTGGCAGCGGGGTGCGCGAGCTTATGCGCCGGGCCGCCCCGGAAAATATGCCGGAACCTGCGCTGCGCGATCTGGTGGAAGGCATGCGCGGACAATACGCCGCCAACTGGGCAAATAAAACGCGGCCCTATACGGGCATTGTTCCCATGCTGCAAAGGCTCGCCTCCCTCGCTTTGCCTGTGGCCGTTCTTTCCAACAAGCCGCATGACTTCACTCTGCTCTGCGTGCGGCGTTTTTTCCCGAATATCGCCTTTGCCCGCGTGCAAGGCTGCCCGGAAGAGGGAAAGCCCAAGCCCGACCCCTCCCTGGCCCTGGACATAGCCGGGGAGTTCGGGCTTAGGCCCGGACGGGTGCTCTTTCTCGGCGACAGCAGCATTGACATGGATACGGCCAGGGCCGCAGGCATGATTCCGGCAGGCGCGCTCTGGGGCTTTCGCCCGGAAGCGGAACTGAAAGCGCACGGGGCCGAAGTGCTGCTTGCCGCGCCCGAGGAGCTTTTCCACTATATATAAAAAAGCTGGTAGTAAACGAGGCCTTGCCTTTTACTCGCTAAAAAATTCCGGCCAGAACATCCCTTTGCCTGCTGAGGGTATAGCGGGCGGCGGTTTCGCGGCAGTTTCGTTCAAGGTCCTGCCAGGCCTCGCTTTTTTCATGGGCGAGGCGGATGGCCCCGGCCAGGGCCAGGCCCGCGCCGAGCGTATCGCCATCAGAAAAAAAGAAGCCGTTGCCCGGCCCTTCTTCGCGATGTACCCCTGCCAGGGGATAGCCCTGCTCTCCCTCACCCTGTTCCAGTTCTGCGGCAAGGGAAAAGCAAGGCCGGGCAGTGCCCGCGAACTCCATGCCGGGAAGACGGCTCTGGCGCATATATTCCCAGCCTCCAAAGCCTGTGAAGCCGACCGGCACGCAGCCCGAGGCCATGCCTTCCAGCGGCGGCAGGCCGAAGCCTTCCGGAAATCCCGCGCTGATAAAGAGCTGGCAGCTTGCCAGGAGTTCGGCGCTTTCCTCCCTGCTTTTCTTATGAACCTCAACCCATTCAATACGGGGAGAAAAGGGGCGCTCGGCCAGCCAGGCCAGGGCTACCTGCTGTATCTGCGTGATCAGCGCCCGGTTCTTTCGGGGCATGAAGGCCACGCGCACATGATCGGCAGGGCGCGCCGGGGCGCGGAAAAAGGCCGCATCAATAGCCGGGGGCAGCACGGCCCCTACCTTCAGCCCAAGCACTTCGCGCATGAACCAGGCCACAGGGCGGGACACGGCCAGATATTCCAGGGGCAACTGCCCCCAGCGCAGATTCTGGGGCAGGGTGTTCAGCATGTACACCCAGTTTTGCACATACACGAGCACCCTGGCCCCGGCGTTTAAGCCGATTGCCGCGGCATTGGGCCAGCTTTCGGGAATGCACCAGCTATCGCCCGCCTCAAGCCCTGCGCCCCAGGGCAGGATGGTGAAGCCCTCTTTCGCAGCCCCGGCAAAGCCCGCAGCCTCAGAAAAAGGCCCCATAAGCGCGACCTCTCTTCCCAAATCCTTGAGATTGCGGGCTACGCTATAGATGTTGGCCAGGCCGCCGCTCATGGCGCGCAGGGCGGGGATGAAAAAAATAATCCGCATAGTTCCCTACTCGGCCAGAAGCAAGCCCGTCTGCTTAATCACAGGATCGGGCAGAAGTTCGACAATCATTTTCGTGTCTGCCCCGTCTTTTTCCTGGGGCAGCATGATCAGCACCCCGGCCCCGAATTCATGGAGTGCCTGTAAATCTCCCTTTGACGGCGGACTTAGCTCCCCTGCGGGGTCGGTGACGATTGCGGCCCGCACTTCAAATTCCCCGTCGGCAATGGCCCGAGACAAGGCCCCGCGCAGGGCTGAAAGGCTTAAGGAGGGCTCGGCGTTCTCCACCGTGCAGGCGGAATAGACCTTGCCTGTGGCCGTGAGCACGGCAGCGCCCTGGGCCTTTGCGCCGTAAGGGACGTATGCGGGAACAGCCGCGCGCACGGCGGTTGCTTTCATCACCTCTTTTTCCTGATCGGACAGCTCGCGCACAAACCATTTGCGAACCAGGCGGTTATATTCGCCGGAGGCGCGCACGCGGGCCATGCCCTCATTGAGAATGCGCTGCACATCGCCCCGCCCCCGGTTCACGGCCACGCGCATTTCGGTAAGGCCCAGGGGCGTGCCCACAGTGGTGATGGCCCCGTAGTTCAATTTATTGATATAATAGTAGGTATTCTGGACCGGGGCGCAGTAGGCGGCCACTTCATCCTTGTAGAGCGCCCGCAGGCCGTCCAGGCGGCCGGGGTAGCTTTTGATGTTGATGCCGCCGAAGCGCTCCAGCAGCCTGTGCTGATAGGAGCCCTGCTCAACCGCCACTGCCTGCCCCCGGAGCAGGGTCGCGGAAGGAAAGCGGTTGAAGATTTTGGTGAAAATTTTGATGTGCAGCGGAAAGGTGGGCAAGTCGGAAAAGAGGTAGAGTTTGGAGCGCTGTTCGGTGCGTACCATGCCCGTGGTCAGGGTTATGGTTCCGGCGGAAAGCTCAAGGCCGACCCGTTCCCAGTGCAGGGGGCGAAAGTCCAGGTGCACCTCAGTATCGCGAAACACGGCCTGCATGAGTTCCACTTCAAAGCCCGTGGGCTGGCCGCCGGGATTTTCATAGCTGAAGGGGGGAAATTCCCTGTCAAAGCCATAGGATACGCGCAAGGGTTCGGCAAGCCCCCTTGCAGGGCAGAGCAGCAGGCAGCATAGGGCAAGGGCGCACAGCGCCGTTTTCCGAAAATTGCGGGTTCCAGGGGCCTCAGGCCCTTGGCAGGGCGTGGGGCGGAGCCCCACAAAAAATAGAGACGTTGCCATCAATCTGAAGCGCCGCGTTTGCCGCAGGCCTTTTTGTTCTTGTGAAGAATGGCGGGCAGGGATAGCATATACAGAATAAGACATGAGCCTTCCTTTTTGCTGCGACAAGGCGGACCGCGATGCTTGAGGACTTGCCCGAAGAGGGCGCTGTGCTTATCGGCAGGATAAGCGAAAAACTTATGAGGCGAAAGCTCTTTCTTGCTGCGGCCGAGTCCTGCACCGGCGGGCTTGCCTCGGCTTTCTGCACGGCCCTGCCCGGCAGTTCGCGCTGGTTTCGCGGGGGCGTTACGGCCTATGACAACCGTGTCAAAAGCCGTCTGCTCGGCGTGGAGGCCGAAACTCTCGCCCGGCACGGGGCTGTGAGCGGGCCTGTGGCAGAGGCCATGGCCCAGGGCGCGCTTGCCGCTCTGGAGGCGGATCTCGCCTTTGCGATATCCGGCATTGCGGGACCGGAGGGCGGCAGCCCGGACAAGCCCGTGGGCACGGTCTGGATTGCGACAGCCCTGCAACTTCCGGAAGAAGCGGGCGCTTCGCCGCGCGTATGCTCCTTCAGCCGGGTATTTCCGGGGGGGCGGAGCGAGGTGAGGCGCAGGGCGGCGCTTGAAGCGCTTTGCGCGGTGGAAGCGGCGCTTGATGGTTGTTGAACCTGTCTGAGCGGGCGAGTAAATGCCTTGACAAAACTTATGAAACCGGCAGAATCCACTCATGAAGACAAAAATAATAGCTACGCTCGGTCCTGCGTGTTCCTCTGCGGAGAAACTCTCCCAGCTTATAGATGCTGGCGCGCGCATTTTCCGGCTTAATTTTTCACATAGCGATGCTTCCGGTTTTGTCGAAATCATAGATATTCTTCGCCGACTTGAACTCAAGCACGGCATTCCCCTGACTATTTTGCAGGATCTTTCGGGTCCGAAGATACGCATAGGCACCATTGACGAGGGCTCCCTCAGTTTTGAAAAGGGCGGCTGCGCCTTTCTCGGCCCGAGGCGTCCGGCTGTGCTGGACGTTCCTTACATCCCCTTTGACAAGGCGGAGATTCTTGAAGGACTGGAGGAGGGCGACCGGCTGGTGCTGGCGGATGGAACCCTGCAATTCATCGTGCAGGCTAAGGCCCCTGGCGGCTTTATCATTGAGGCGACCAACGGCGGCATCATTACCTCGCGCAAGGGCCTGGCCCTGCCCGGCAAGTCCGTGCGTCTGCCCGCCCTGACCGACAAGGACAAAAAAGATCTGGTCGATGGGCTGCGGCTCGGTGTTGACGCAGTGGCGCTTTCCTATGTGCAGACCCCGGAGGATATTCTCGAAGCCAGAAGCATCATCAAGGAGCAGGGCCGCAAGGTGCCCATCTGCGCAAAGCTGGAGAGGCAGAACGCCGTGGACCGCCTGGACGATATTCTCGCGGTTGCGGATATCATCATGGTGGCCAGGGGCGATCTGGGCATTGAATGCCCGCTGCCGCAGTTGCCCACCATGCAAAAGCGCATTATAGCCGCCTGCAACAGGGCCTGCAAACCCGTGATTGTAGCTACCCAGATGCTGCTTTCCATGGTCAATAATCCCGTGCCCACCAGGGCCGAAACCACGGACGTGGCCAATGCCGTTCTGGACGGCGCGGACTGTGTGATGCTCTCCGAAGAAACGGCCATGGGCAACTACCCTGTGGAGGCCGTGGCCTTTATGAGCCGTATTTCCGGCGAGGCTGAATCGCTTCTGCTTGAGCGCTTCCCCCTGTCCGGGCACGAGCGGCCGCAGAGCACCTCCGATTTTCTCTCCTACTCGGCCTGCCTGCTGGCGGAAAAGGCGGACGCGGAGGCTCTTGTGGCCCACAGCGTTTCGGGCGGTTCCGGGCGCAGTCTTTCGGCCCAGCGCCCGCGCCAGCCTGTTTTTGTGCTCACGCCCGATCACACGGTTTTACGCCACTTGAACTTTTCCTGGGGTGTCACCCCCTGTCTGGCCGAGGAGAGCATGCCCGGCCATCTGGAGCGGGCCGAGTTTTTCATTGATACAAACCCGCGCTTTGGCGCGGGAAACCGGATTGTGATTACGGCGGGGCAGCCGCGCTACGGCGAAGCCCCACGAGGAACCAACCTCGTCAAAATCTATACGAAATAGGTCCGCGCATGGCAGTAAGCGCCGTACCGGCAAGCATTTCCGAAGAGTATTACCAGATCAGCCAGGCCATACTTGAGAGCTTTCCCAAGTACCGTCTGCCTTTGGATTTATTCATCTTTAAAGAGAATATCGCGCAACTCGTCCTCTATTCCAAAAAAGACAGCCGCCTGACGAACGAGCAGGTGGAAGAAATCCGCCTCTTGTGCGCCGAGGGCGATCTCTTTGTCTCGCGCGCGGATCACCCTATTTATTCCCAGCATATCGTCAAACAGCTGGATCTGGTCCTGGTGGACAAAAACCTTAAAGAAGCCGAAGTGGCGGATATTTCTCTGCGCGCCCTTGAACTGCGGCTGAACGATTTTTTCGATCAGCCGGTCAGGCCGGTTTTCGAGTTGCTCCATGCCGATGTGCTGGTGGTGACGGAGTACCTTTGGACCGACATGCACCGCCTGCGTCTTTTTGTGCGCAGGCTTCACACGGGCGAGTATTCCCTGGCCAGGCATTCGCTGAATTGTCTTTCCCTCGGGCTCTGGCTGCTCGTGTCGCCCAAAGACGAGGAGATGCGGCGCAAAAGCTTTGATCAGGCGGCGCTCGCCCTTTTGCTGCATGACGCGGGCATGGCCAAGGTGCCGCCCTTTATTACCGGCAAAACCGCGCCGCTCAAGCCTGAAGAAAAAGAGAAAATCCCTCAGCACACCCTGGCCGGATATAAAATCATGCACAAGCTCGACCAGACCGATGAGAGCATGCGTCAGGCCCTGCTTGAGCATCATGAGCGGCTGGACGGCTCGGGCTATCCCCAGGGCGTGAAGAGCGTCAGCCCTTTTGGCAGGCTTGTGGCCGTGGTTGACGCCTTTTCCGCCATGATTCAAAAGCGGGCCTATGCCGAAGCAAAAGATTTCACCACTGCGGCCCGGGAACTGGCCGAGGCCAAAAGCCGTTTTGATTTCGCCTTTTCGGGCAAAATTCTGGCGGCTCTGGCCTCTGACTCCTTTGGTAAGAGTTCGTAACCCCGATATATGCATCATGACAGATACCCTTTGCGCACCGCTCCGGCCCTTGTTTCACAGGAGGGGGCTGTATGCCCTTTTTGGCCTTCTGCTTTGTCTTTTCCGCGCAGCTCCGGCTGCGGCCCTTCCCCCGCAGGAGCTGATCCTGGACCCCCCTGCGGTCCAGCTTGAAAAAGGCATGCTGACCGTTAAGCTTGCGGTCGCGGTGGACAATGAAGAGGGTCTGCTTGCCCTGTTAAAAGACGGCGCGGTGCTGGAGCTTGCCGTCAAGGCCGATGTGGAGCGGGAGCGGAGCTTTTGGAGCAATGCCACGGCGGGCGGGGCCGAATTTTCTTCCATTGTGCGTCATGACCCGCTTTCCCGCGATTTTGTCGTTACAACGCCCACAGTGGAAGGACACAAGGAAATCAGGGACAGAAATCTCGCCCGTCTGCTTCAGGCTTCCTGGCACAGGCTTTCCCTGCCGGTGGCAAGGCTTGCGGACCTGCTCAGGGATGAACCCGCTGAAGCCTACCTGATCCTGCTTTCCATCTCCCTGCGGCATACCGAAGTGCCGCCCTGGCTGGAAAAATCCTCGGTGCTCTGGTCTTCGGATGTCGTGCCCCCGCTCGGGCGCAGCTTTGTCTTCACCCTGCCGCAGGCCCGCGCCGGCGCGCGGCAAAGGCCGGAAGCGCAGGAGCCTTGAGCCCATGCCCGCCTTTTCCCCTCATGACACGGCCCCGGAAGCCCGGCA
>DBDO01000035.1 GCA_002293605.1 Desulfovibrionaceae bacterium UBA930 | reverse complement strand
CCTCAGCCGCCGCCGCAGCCGCCCCCGGTCAGGGGCGTATCCGGGATGATCTTTTTTACTATCAGCACCACAAGGGCAATGCCCGCAAGAACCAATACTCCGAAAAGGTCGAGCTCTTCCATGTGCGCTCTCCTTTGCTTTTTATAGATTAAGGCTCCGCCCCAAACCCCGCCGGAGCAGAGCCTCTCCTGTATAACAATCTCTCTTTTATTGCAGCCCGTATTTTTCCATTTTCGCCAGCAGGGTGGGGCGGGACAGGCCCAGCATGCGGGCCGTGCGGGAGCGGTTGCCCGAATACAGGGCCAGGGCTTCGCGGATGACAGCCGCGCCCATTTCATCCATCAGCCCGTCAAAGACCTTTTGGCCGGGATTCTGGCGCAAGGCGCGCGCCACATAATCCGCAAGCGGGGAGTGCCCGCCTCGCCGGGCAAAGGATAGTTCCGTCCCGCTGCCCTGGGCCTGGGGAGAAGCCAGGGCAGCGGCGGCTTCGGCCCCGGTCACGGGGCCTCCCTGGTGGAAGACGAGCAGTTTTTGCACCAGGTTGGCCAGTTCGCGCACATTGCCGGGCCAGTCGTGCGCGCGCAGTTGATCAAAGACTTCGGCTTCAAGTTTCGGAAGCGGCACCTTCATTTCTCTGGCCAGCCGGGCCATAAAATGGCGCGTCAAAGGGGGGATGTCTTCTTTGCGCTCGCGCAAGGGGGGCAGGTGCAGGGTCACAACGTTCAGGCGGTAATACAGGTCTTCCCGAAAGCGCCCCTCGCTGACCGCAGCCTCAAGGTCTCTGTTGGTGGCCGCGATAATGCGCACGTTTACCTGCACGGGCTCGCGCCCGCCGAGCCGCTCGATCTGCTTTTCCTGCAGGAGGCGCAGGAGCTTGACTTGAAGACCCAGGGGAATATCGCCGATTTCATCCAGAAAGACCGTGCCGCCTTCGGCCTGCTCAATCTTGCCTATGCGCCGGGCAGAGGCCCCGGTAAAGGCCCCGCGCTCGTAGCCGAAGAGTTCGCTTTCCAGCAGGGTGTCCGGAATGGCCGCGCAGTTGATGATGGAAAAGGGCTGGATACTGCGGGCGCTGTACTGATAGAGGGCCCTGGCCACCAGTTCCTTGCCCGTGCCCGATTCACCCCGCAGCAGCACCAGGGCGTCTGTGGGCGCGGCCCGGCCTATGGCCTTGTACACCTCATGCATGGCGCGGCTTGCGCCCACAATGACCTCGCCGTCCTCGTCCCCCCCTGCTTCCGGAGACAGGCGGACCTGATCGCGCATGACCCCGCCCGCATCAAGGGCCTTGTCGAGCAAGGCAAGAATATCAGGAATTTCAAAGGGTTTGAGAATGTAATCAAAGGCCCCCAGCTTGGTCGCCTCAATGGCCGAATCCGTGGTGCTGTAGGCGGTCATGATGATGACAGGCAGCCTGCGGTCCCGCTCGCGCAGCAGGCGCAAGGTGGCAAGGCCCCCCAGGCCCGGCATGCGCACGTCCATAATCACCGCATCCGGCAGGGCTTTGTCCACAAGGGCCAGAGCCGCTTCGCCCGAGGCCGCGGCCCGGACCTGATGGCCTTCCTGCTCCAGCAACTGCTTGAAGCTGCTGCGCAACTGCTCATCGTCATCCACGAGAAGAATGTTGCCCATAACGCTCTGTCCTCAATGTACTCTATCCCTGTTCGCCTTCCTCTGTCAGCTTTTTTGCCGCCTGTAAAGAAAGCTGACGGCTTCGCCCCTCTTTTTCACCGTACTAATACAAAAAAGCAATGATTTTACTGGAAAATACGCTACTGTGTTTTTTGGCCTGCCTTTTGCTATAGGCGGGAGAATATTTTCACAAAAGCCTCTGGGGGATTGTTTCTCAACAAAATTTTTGAGGCCTGAGGCCTCGTGCCCCCTTTCGCTGAAAAGCGGCAAGGCCGCTTTTCAGAAATTGCGGGTGCAGGGGATCATTCCCCTGCCAGGGGGCTTGGGGGACGGAGGTCCCCCAAAAACTATTTGGCAACGACAGGTAAGTATGTGCGGCGCGCGCGGCAGGGGGCCGGGCGGCCATTTTTTAACCCTTATAGCATTGGAGCTGTCATGGGAGCATTGCGGCAGGTTTATGAATTCATGCAGGCTGCGGCCAGAGCGCACGCCAGGTGGGACTATGAAGTCTCCATGAACATTATTCGGAGCAGAAAGCGGCTGCTTATTCTCGGTTTGATGCTGTTGCCCGTGGCCCTGGTCACGGTAGCCCAGGCGGCCGGACTGGATATGCTGGGGGGCAAGCAGTCCTACGCGCCCGCCTTTTATTCCACCAACATTTTTGTGGTATCCATCTTTATCGGCCTGATCGCGGGGCTGATCACCGGCTGTATCGGCGCGGGCGGCGGCTTTATCATCACCCCGGCCCTGATGGCTGCGGGCATCAAGGGCATTCTGGCTGTCGGCACCGACCTTTTTCATATCTTTGCCAAGGCCATTATGGGCACGGTGGTGCATAAGAAGCTGGGCAACGTTTCCGGCTCGCTGGCCGTGGCCTTTCTGGTAGGCTCCATTGTCGGCGCTACCGTGGGCGGCTGGATTAACATGGCCCTGTTCCGGGCCAACCCGCTTCTTTCGGAAATGTTCATCAGCACCATTTATGCCGTGCTGCTGGGCTTTCTCGGTTTCTACGCCCTTTTTGACTTTCTTAAGTCCAGCCGGGGCACAAGCGGCGGCGGCGACGCCCACGGCGGACCGGCCGGAACCACCGGCATTGCCGTTACCCTGCAAGGCCTGAACATTCCCCCCATGATCTCTTTCGACCATGACCTGGTACCCGGCGGACGCCGTCTTTCCGGCTGGATCATTGCCTGCGGCGGCGTGTTCGTGGGCCTGCTCGCGGCCATCATGGGCGTGGGCGGGGGCTTTGTGACCTTCCCCATGTTTGTGTACGTTTTCGGCGTGTCCTCCATGACCACGGTGGGCACCGACATTTTGCAGATCATCTTCACTGCCGGCTACGCGGCTGTTTCCGGCTACGTGATTAACGGCTATGTCTTTTATACCCTGGCCATGGGCATGCTGATAGGCTCTTTGGTAGGCATCCAGGTCGGCGCGCTGACTACCAAGGTGGTCAAGGGCATTCATATTCGCGGTTTTTACGCCATTTCCATTCTCGCCGGTTTTGTGAACCGCGCGAGCACCCTGCCCAAAAAGCTGGTGGAGCTGGAATATATTAATTTGTCCAAGGATGTCGTGAATACCATCGAATACCTTGGCACCATCGTCTTCTGGGTTGTGGTGGTTATATTCGGGGCCTGGGTTATCAGCAAATTTCTCTTTAATCTGGGCAAACTGAGAGCGGAGGCCTAAAATGCTCATACATAACGGAAAAGCCTTTACACGCGGGCTCCTGCTTCTCGCCTCCTTCACGGCGGTTTTCGTGCTCTTTTTCATGCCGGTCTTTCCGGCCCAGGAGGCGGGCGGCCAGAAAACCAACGGGCTGGTCTACGCTGACCACCTGTTCAACACCCTGTCCAAGGGCTCCTCGCTCTTCCTTGATCCGGCCATGCAGGCCAAGGGCAACATTGATCAGCCCACCAAAGAGCGCACCCAGGGCAAGATCGTGGATATTGAGGTGGCCTTTAAGAAAAGCACGGACAGCTACGTGGACGCCTCGGGCGTGCAAAAGGAGCTGAACATACCGGAAAGCGCGGCCACCCTGCTCAAGGCCCAGGGCTTTACGGTCAATGAAAGCGGCAACGGCCTGAAAATCAAGGGCGAGCTCTACCCCGTGCTCCAGCTTGTGCTCGCGGATTCGCTCTCCCTTTACCACAACAAGGCGGCGGAAGTGTCAGCCCGTCATGAGGGCATGGATGGC
>DBDO01000238.1:4967-5165 GCA_002293605.1 Desulfovibrionaceae bacterium UBA930 | reverse complement strand
GCAGCACCGGGCCGCGCCAGAAAAAAGAGAGCAGGCGCGAGCGCAGCGTGCCGTGCAGATCCAGCAGGCCCTTGCCCTGATTGGCGGCGGCCAGGTCGCGGGCAAAGGAGAGAAAGGGGGCGAAGCGCAGCCTTTCTTCCGTCAGGGGGAGGACCTTGCTGACATGGGGATGGTGCGTGAAAAGCTCCGCCCAGGGGG
>DBDO01000238.1:0-4896 GCA_002293605.1 Desulfovibrionaceae bacterium UBA930 | reverse complement strand
GGGCAGTTGCGCGGTATGCTTCATCTCTTTTTCCCTATACTACAAGCGGGAGTATGGGAAGCCCGGCCTTGTTCCTTTGCAGGGCGCGTTTTTCGGACGCTTACTTTTTTGTGAAATTTAAATACAGTATTTATANNTTTTTCGCTCAAAGGCTTGAAGGGCAAGGATTTCAAAAAAAAGTCTGGAAATTGGCGGTAAAACAGAGCATATCTATAATATCTTATTGAATATACAGTGGAATATCAGATTGTAAAAAAGATTGCCTCGCCAGGGCAAATCATGAATACTCGGTCTCAATGCAGCGCTTTTTCAGCGCGCCGANNACTACGCGTTTCCTCAAAGCCCATGAATCAGTGCTTCCTTAAAAAAATACCCTCAGGGAGAACCCAGAATATGCTTTTTTCCGCCATTCGCAAGCGTAACGGAGATGTGGTTCCTTTCGACGCTTCCAAGATTTCCAATGCCATAGCCAAGGCAGGCAATGCGACAGAGGAATTCGGGGAGAGGGAGGCGCGCCGTCTGACCATGCGCGTGCTCAAGTATGCCGAGCGCATGCGTTTGCCCGAGCCGCCCGAGGTTGAAGAAATTCAGGATATCGTGGAAGATGTGCTGCTGGATTCCCCTTTTCGCAAAACCGCCAAAGCCTATATTCTTTACCGCGAACAGCGCGCCCGCATGCGCGGGCTTGCCGCAGCCGCCAACCTGGAACTGATGGACGGCTACCTCGACCGGCTGGACTGGCGCGTGCGCGAAAACAGCAATATGGGCTTTTCCCTGCAAGGGCTCAACAACTTCATCTCCTCGGACGTAACCTCCGAATACTGGCTGCGCCGCATTTATACGCCCGCCATCCGCAAGGCCCACACCAGCGGCGATTTTCACCTGCATGACTTGAACCTGCTCTCCGTCTACTGCGTGGGCTGGGATTTGCAAGACCTTTTGCGCGAAGGCTTCAAGGGCGTGGCCGGCAATGTGGAAAGCGCGCCGCCCAGGCATTTCCGCTCGGCCCTCGGCCAGCTCGTGAACTTCTTCTACACCTTGCAGGGCGAAGCGGCGGGCGCGCAGGCTGTTTCCAGCTTTGACACGCTCCTTGCGCCCTTTATCCGGCACGACAAGCTTTCCCCCAAAGAGGTGAAGCAGGCCCTGCAGGAATTTGTGTTCAACATCAATATTCCCACCCGTGTGGGCTTTCAAACCCCCTTCACCAACATTACCCTGGACCTGGAAGCCCCCGCCCTTTTGCGCAACGCCCCGGCCATTATCGGCGGCAAGGAGCAGGACACGGTATACGGCGATTATCAGGCCGAGATGGAAGTGCTCAACAATGCCTTTGCCGAAGTTATGATGGAAGGGGACAACAAGGGGCGGGTGTTCACCTTCCCCATTCCGACCTACAACATCACGGCGGATTTTGACTGGAACAGCCCGCGCTTCGAATCCATCTGGAAGATGACTGGGCGCTACGGCATCCCCTATTTCTCCAACTTCGTAAATTCCGACATGTCGCCGGATGACGCGCGCTCCATGTGCTGCCGCCTGCGTCTGGACAATCGGGAGTTGCGCAAGCGCGGCGGCGGTCTTTTCGGTGCCAACCCGCTTACCGGCTCCATTGGTGTGGTTACCCTTAATCTGCCCCGTCTGGCCCTTGCCGCGCAAGATGAAGAGGGCTTTTTCTCCCGCCTGGACAAGCTTGCGGATCTGGCCAAGGAAAGCCTGTGCATCAAGCGCAAAGAGCTGGAGCGTCTCACCGATGGCGGTTTGTACCCCTACACCACCTTTTATCTGCGCGATGTCAAGGCCCGCACCGGCCAATACTGGACCAACCATTTTTCCACCATCGGCATCGTGGGCATGAACGAGGCCTGCATGAATCTGATGCGCGAAGGCATTGCCACCCAGAACGGCAGGGCTTTTGCCCTGCGCGTTATGGAACGCCTGCGCGAAAGGCTGGCCCGCTATCAGGAAGAGAGCGGCGATGTCTTCAACCTTGAGGCCACGCCCGCCGAAGGCACGGCCTACAGACTGGCCCGCCTGGATCTGGAAAAGTACGGCAGCAAGGCCACCTTCGCCAACAGCGAGGCCGTGCGCCTCGGGGCCGCGCCTTTTTACACCAATTCCACGCACCTGCCGGTCAACTACACCGATGATCTCTTTGACGCCCTGGATTTGCAGGACGGCCTGCAATGCATGTATACCGGCGGCACCGTGCTGCACGGCTTTGTGGGCGAGGCCATTGAGGACACCAGGGTGGTGCGCGATCTGGTGCGCAAAATCACCGCCAATTACAAACTGCCCTATTTCACGCTTACTCCTACCTTCAGCGTGTGTTCGGCCCACGGCTATCTCTCCGGGGAAAATGCCGTCTGCCCGAAATGCGGAGAAAGTACGGAAGTGTATTCGCGCGTGGTCGGCTACCTGCGCCCGGTAAGCCGCTGGAATGACGGCAAGCAGCAGGAGTACGGCATGCGCAAGACCTACGCTGCGGTCAGCGCCATGCCGCAGCAGGATATCGCGGTTTCGTGAGTTCGCTCCCCTTTGCCATAGCGGGCATGCAAGGTCTGACAGGCCTGGATTTTCCAGGCCTTGTCAGCGCCATTGTGTTCACGCAGGGCTGCAATTTCCACTGCCCATACTGTCACAACGCCCACCTCATCCCCTTGCGGAGCAAAGCGCCCCTTCTCGATACGCAGGAGGTGCTGGCCTTTTTGCGAAAACGCGCGGGCCTGCTGGACGGGCTGGTCATTTCCGGCGGCGAGCCGACCCTGCAAGCCGGTCTGGCCGATTTTTGCCGTTCGGCCAAGGCCCTGGGCTATCAGATCAAGCTGGACAGCAACGGCAGCAGGCCCGAGCTTCTGCGCGCCCTTCTGCGTGAAAATTTGCTTGATTACCTGGCCTTGGATTGCAAAAGCCTGCCGGATCTCTATGCTCCGGGGCTCTGCGCCAAAGAGGATGCGCAGGCCCCATGCCAGAGCCTGCGGCTTGCGCAGGAGGCGGGCCTGCCGCATGAGCTGCGCACCACCTGCGTAGCGCCCTTTGTCTCTGCCGCCCTTGTGGATGCGCTTGTTCCCCTGCTGGGGGATAGCCCCTGGTTTTTGCAAAAGGCCAGGCTGACTGCGACCATGCGGGAAAAAGGCCTTGTCCCGCTATCGGACGAGGCCCTGGAAGAATTGCGCGCGAGCGCATCTGCCGCCGGAGCGCGGGTTTGGATACGGTAGGCTATTTTCCTCAAAGCGCATTACTTTTTCCCCTCTGTCATTGGCATCATCTCTTGCGCAGGCTTCGGCCCCACATATTCCGGCACGGCGGCCCCATGACGATCTCTTATTCGGATTCTCCATAGAAATTGCCTCCTGCAATTTCTATGTATCGGCAGCGGCGGGGGCCTGACCCCGCCTTGCCTCTCGAAATACTTTGTATTTCGGCGTGCCATCCTGGCACGCACTTCCGATTCCAGATAAAAATCAAGGCAATTTTTATCTGGAATCGGAATTATTGCTTATTTTTGATTCCGGCATATGATGCAAAGTTGTATACCGCAGGAAGGAGTCTTTCATTACTTTTCAGTAAAAAGCTCTTTCTCCCATCTGGTAAAAGCCGGAACTAGGCAATCTGCCGGGGAATGTGTTCCAATATGGTAGACCAGTGTAGCCGATCCTGAGCAGCTCACGTTATCCATACGCAAAAGTTCGCCAGAAGCGGAACTGTACACTTGCAACATAACTTCCCCACGATCCAAGCCCCCGAAAAAAGCCGGGGTATCTACCCATTCCAAAATCTCCGATGAAACCACATAGCGGCAACCAGCGGCCCGAGCAGCTTCCAGAGATTGCTCATGCGACTGAGGCGCTGATGCAAACATATTTTCTTCGCTTCGCTTGGCAAGTCCTTTTTGCAAAGCCTGTCGTGTTTCTTCACCAGAGTTTTCCACTCTGCCTTGGTTTGTGCCATAATCTTTCGGCATGGTAAAATATATTTTGCCCCTTGTTTGAAAGGGAGTATTCCCCTTTAAAGGAGTTACTCTATACTGTGTGTATCCACTATTAAATGAACAACTTGCAAGAATGGATATAGCAAGTATACAGCAAGCTGTAATAAATACAGCTTTTATTGATATATATGTATTCATTTTATTATTATTTCTCTGTGTGATGAGTTTGTACACTTATTTTGATTTATATATTGTCTGGGGAAATGTCGTTGGATCGGAATAGGGTGTAGCGTTGATTGTTACACCAAATACCTGCTTTACCCATTCTTCAACTTGTGGGCGAACACATTCACGCGGTGACACTTCAAGCCCCATAGACATTGCATAGCACTTGGCTTCAATTTTGTGTTGTGTGAGCATATCCCCTGTAACAGAGTCAAAAATTGAGGCGTCCACAAGCACTCTTGGGCCTAACTTCAACATGCTACCTTTTTCCCATTCAAAAAGACGCAGCAAAATCAAATAGTCGCTGTTGCTTTCTTTTGCGTTGGCCAAGGCAGCGCCAGCGCTTACCGCGTTCTCTCCTACGGATACGGAGGAGGCAATGGGGGCAAGAGTTTTGCAAAATTGCGCGATAATAAATGACGGGGTATCGGAGAGGCTGGGAGGGAGCGGTTCGGAAAGGGCAACATAAACAGCCTTTCCCGTACTGATAGTTTTAGCTGAAGCATACTTTTCCCCATGAACACCCATCTGACCCAAGCTATGAGGAACACACCCATACATAGTGCAACAGAGGCCTAACACAAAGAGAGTAAAGAGTTTTTGTTGAAAATTCATATCCATACCTTTCGTTTGTTGATGTTATAACAAGAGGGCAGACATTTAGCAGTACGGATACTTGATAATACGTTTATCGTCTGACATCACCTCCTGGTTCTTTGTATTCCGGCACGGCGGCGAAGTCG
>DBDO01000142.1 GCA_002293605.1 Desulfovibrionaceae bacterium UBA930 | reverse complement strand
AAGAGAACCTGTGGCGCTCATGAGGATCATGCATACGAACATGGACAGGACCAGCAAGACGGGGCGCAGCAGCACGGAAAGAAAGAGGGCATATCCCGCCCGACCGGATACCCCGGCAAAGCCCTCGCCCTCGGGCATGGAGTGTCCGATAAGCCAGAGCGGGGCGGCAATGACCGCTTGCACACTGAGCATGATCCAGCCCGCAACGGCCGCAACCCAGGTGATGAAGGGAATGGCCGGGATGATATAGGCAAATACCCAAAAACACACCAACAGAGGAATAGCCAAGACAAGCACTATTATGAACACACCGTCTGCGGCACCTTTTGCCGCCCCGGTGACAGCGCTCGTGCCTCCGAAGGAGAAAAAACTTACCGCCTTGCCCACCCAAGAATCAGTCCAGTTGTCAGCCCCTTCCGTTGTTGCCTTGGCAAGCAAAGCCATCCCTACAGCGCCCTCAATCCCTAAGAGCACAGCACGAGAGGTGTTGGAGTATGCCAGAATCGCATCCGGCCTGTCTTTCGACAGGCTGGCCATGAAACGGGCCGGGGCTTCAAAAATAAAACTGAAAAAGTTGACGACCTGCGAGGGCGCGGCTCCCACACCACGGATGGCTGCGGCCTCCTGCCCCTCCGGGGTCAAGGAAAGAGTTCTGGTCAGTTCTGCGACATTGGGCTCAACGTAAGTGTCCCAGTCGGTGTAGAGGATGCGGGCGGATTTTAAGGCGTGCATTTCGGGCGGTATATATTGTGTGTCATCGGCCATGGCCTCGACTACACGGGAATTGGCATCAGCAACGATCCAATAGTAGCTCCCGGCCATGAGCCAGCCCCTGTTGCCAGCCATGCCGACAAAACTTTCAAGCCCTTTTTTTCGATCCGGTTCGGCCTGATTGGCAATCTGCTGCAAGCCCTGTGAAATCGCGCTTGTATAAGCAGGAATTGCAGCGAATACATCTTTGTAGTCCGCCTTGGTGAATTTTTTATCGCCGAGCTTGGTGACCACGGGAGTCAGTGTGCCGATGACAGTTTGGAGGGCGGCTTTTCTGCTTTCATCCACAGCCGAGCTTTCTTTGACAGAACCGAGCCGCGCCTTTGTGAACTGAAAACCGCCGAGATCCCCAGGCTGCAAGTTGGTCCTGCCGGCAAGACATTCCTGCGGCACAGTGAAGTGATAGATGTGGGAGTTTGCCGTTTCTATCCATTCACCCCAGGATGGGAACTCGCACCCTGACTGCCGGGCCAGGTAGCCCACAAGAGCCTGAGAGCGCATAGCGTTTGCAACGATACCCTGCGCCGTTTTGTTGACCTGTGAGGGGACCTCAGCGTTGACGGCACCATAGGTGGCCACGTACTTGAGTCCGGTCTCCCACATGGTGTTGGCCATGTCGATGGAGACGCCGATACCGGCGAGAATCAAGATCTGCATAGCGCTAAGGCCTTTAAATACCGGAGCGATGGCCGCAAAGGAAAACGCGAAGCGAATCGGCACCCAGGGACTGGACTGGCTGCCAGCAAGAGCCTTGCCCTGATACGCGGCCCCAACAGCGCCGACAATCAGCGTNNTTAATGGACATTGTGAGATGCTAAACCCGCGAAAAAGCGAAGGCTCATAATGCTTTTGAGACATTATGAGCCTTTCTGATTTTTGCTTCTGGCGGAGGGGGTGGGATTCGAACCCACGTGGCGGCTATTAACCGCCAACCCGATTTCGAGTCGGGCGCGTTACGGCCAGCTTCGCTACCCCTCCGCAGCCGTATGCGGCGCGCGATGGCGCGAGGCAGGCTGTAACTTAGTTAATTTCATACCGCTTGGCAAGTCTTTGCTGCCCATGCGGTCACAGGACAGGGCCTTGCGTTGCGATGTATTTTGGAGGCAAGGAGCTTGTTTATAGCGCCAGGAGTTCGCCGCGCAGGGCGAGCATTTTAGGGGCAGTTGCGTCATAGTGGGCCTGCGCGGTCGGCAAGTCCCCCGCGCGGCACAACTTTTCCAGCCCAGCCCAGCATGCTCGCATGCCTTCCGCACCGACAGTGGCGCAATTGCCCTTTAAAGAGTGGGCCAGCCGGGCCGCATTTTCAAGATCCGCATCCGCCAGGGCCCTGGCCAGGGCCTCAAGCGAGTTGCTTAAATTGTTCGCAAAGTAATGTGCGATTTCCCGGTAGATCGCCTCATCGCCCACGCGTTCAAGGGCTTTCTCCCGTAGAATGGCAAGTTCCCCTGTCTCTTCGGGCGTGTACGCCGTCTGTGCTGGATGATCCATCACCCGGACCTCCATATCGTAATCCGCGCAGCGGTCATGCTTTCGGAAACACGGGCCGGGCCTTATGCATCCTTGCTCTGCACGAGCCAGCGGTTGAGCAGGGCCCGCTCTTCCTTGCCAATCACCATTTGCGAGAGCGCGCAAAGGTCCTCAACGCTTTTGGCAAAGGCTTTACGCAAACGCTGCACCTCAAGCGGACCGGCCTTGCCCGTTGTGGCGAGATTGACGCCGCCTCGAATAACGCCTTCCACAACAAAGGCGATCTGGTTATTGGCAATGGGCGCGCCTTCATCTTCGCACAGTTCTTCAATAGCGCGTACGGTTCCGGTGCGGGAAAAGCCGTGGGCGCTGACTTCTTCCGCCAGCATGGCAAACAGGGCGCTGTACTGGGCCCGACTGAGCAGCGGCACATCGGTCAGGCGGTGCACCTTGATCGCAAACTCATACACAGCCGGGTCTATCGTACGAAATTCATCCTTTGGCTCATCGCCTTTCGGATGTTCATGGCGGGCGGGATCAAAAACATGGCCTTCTCCGGCAGGGCTGAGAGCCACAGGCGCGATATCCAGAAGTTCAAGCAAAGCACGCAGGGTTCCCGCGCCGAACCAGTCCGGGGGGGCCTCCTGCTCCCGCCGCAGCACCTGGGCCACGGAAGGCAGGGGCACAGGCACGGAAGATTCCGCCACGAGCTGTTTGATAGATTCCACAAGCCGGATGCGCTTGAACACCGGCAGGGTCAAATGTACGGGTTTGTCCTTGCCGGGCAGGCCCTCGGCCTGGAGTTCATCCCGCTCCGCAGCCCGGACGCTCCCTTCCTGCTCGCTTTCCTCACGCGGATCCTCCAGGGCCTGTGCTAGAAACCAGTCCTCGCGGATGCGCCAGGAACAGGCGGCGGCATAGGAAGGAGCGGTATAGCCCACACTCAGCACAAGGCTCCGTTTGGCGTGCTCCTGGATACGCAAAAGCAGGGGCGTGAAATCGGCATCGCCGGAAAGAATAATGATTTCGTCAAAGCGCGTCGGATGGGCAAGAACATCCATGCAGTCCATAGTCAAATGAATATCCGCGCTGGTTTTTCCATGGTTAGTCAAGGGCGGGCAGTCTACTACATGGAAGGCGGAGCGGATAAAAAAAGGACGAAATTCCTGATATTTGATGGGGTTCATGTAGCAGCAGCGTTTCAGCACGCGGCGGCGCACGCCATCGCCGTACATCATGCGCAGGGCATGCCCTTCAAGCCAGCGCAGCCAACGCTGCGGATTGGTGGCAAAGGTGCGGGCCAGGGAGGGGTCCTGCTCCAGGAGGCGGGTGTGGATATTGTCAAAATCAACAAATAACGCGCTATAAATTTCATCAAAGTTTTGAAAACGCCCCATGTGAACTCCTGATTGGTAAGCGACTGAAGCCGGAAATACGACCCGCCGTAGTAGTCGTACCGTGAAAATATCCTGCAAGGCAAGCGAAAACTGATATCCCCGCATCAAAATGCACGCTAGCGGTTATAGTATTTCCGCTTTGGGCGCACAGGAGGACAGATATAAGTCAAAGCCCGCAACCTTCCCTTTCCGCCCTTGCGGACGGTTCGAAAAGTGCTGCGGGCTTTGGCGCGCGGCGGACATTCGCCCGGGGCCTGCGGCCTGTGCCTTTTTCTCTGTAGTTACAACACAGGAGCTTATAATACGGAAGGCGGGAAATTTTTGTTTTCAAGGGCCAGCAGCGAGAGCGCGTAGAGAGAGTGATGGTAGGACGCGGCAAGCGTCTTCCAGAGCATCGCATACTGATCCGCAGCCTCTTGCCCTTGCGCGGGAGAGCGTAAGGCATGGGAAGAATCCGGAGTATAGAAGGGCACCGTGCCCTGGGCAGGGGCTTCTATAACGCCGATTCCCGCAATCGCGCCCTGTTGCAGGGCCATAAAGCGCGCATCCGCTTCTTTGAAGCTTGTAAAAGGCCCAAGGCAAAGGGCAAACCCCTTTGCAGGCCCGTCCGGGCGATACAAGGTTTTCACCGGCGTGCCGAGCTGTATTCCCAGTTTCGCGGCTTTGCCGCGCGCCTTGAACGCGCTGCGCTCATCCGCAAGGTGTACGTAAAAGGCGTTTCCTTCCGTAAGGGGCTTACCTTTTTTCCCGGAGATGATCTCAAGACGGACGGGAGCCACGCCGGAATTGGCCATGCCGAGCATCTGCGCAGCCTTGAAGGAGAGATCCACAACGCGCCCTTCCACATAGGGGCCGCGGTCATTGACGCGCACGAGCACATGCTTGCCGTTTTTCAGGTTATGTACCCGGACTATGGTGCCGAAGGGCAGGCCCTTATGGGCTGCGGTAAGGGCGTAGGTATTGAAAATTTCACCATTTGCCGTTGGCCTGCCGTGGAAGGGGGTACCGTACCATGAGGCTCCGCCGCGGATGGCGTCCGCTTCCGAAGCCAGAGCAAAAGCGCCCGGCAGAGTCAGCAGACAGATGAGCGTATATACAAGGAGGGCAAGGCGGCCGGAAAAGGGCCTTTTCACCCTGGCCGCGCCTACAGGCGCAAGGGGGGCGGAATCACGACAGATGAGAAATTTTTTTTGATGTTTCAAAAAAACAGCTCCTGTTGAGGTTCAAGGGTGTCCGGCGGGGGCTTAAGGGCGGGCCGCCGGAGCAGGGCCTGGAGCGGAAAATAAGGCTCCTTGCGACAGTAGCGTTTGATGCAGGCTACCCGCTATGCGGGCGAGCGTCAAGGCAGGGTATGCCGCAAGCCTTTGTATCGCGCCGGAGCAAAACGACCGATTCCGGCACAATACGCAGCAAAGCGGGGACGGCCGTTTGTGGCAGCAGGCTTTTGCGCTCCAATGTGAACAAAGCCCCAGGTTCTGCGCTTGCATCGTGCAGCACTATTGCCGCGTGATTTGCGCTATGGGCCGTTGTCCAATGGGAGACAAGAGGCTGGCGAAGACCCGGCATAAACCTGTGAAAGCGCAAAATAGCCGCTTTGGCCGCAGTGCTGTCGTCAGTAAACCAGGTATGCAGGGCCTGCCAGACGGCAAGCGCCTCGTCCCTTGCTGTTGCAAGATCCTCCGGCCCGCTTGGCTCATGCTTCTCCGGCAGATACATGTTTGCATCGTCAAAGCAGCAAGAGCGCGGTTGCAGGCAGTCGGAAAAAGGCTGCATGATCTCCAGACGCCGGGGAGGCTCGCAGCACCAGCGTCCGAGCAGCCAACGCACCAGCCAGTAATGATCAGTCTCGTTGCGCAGAAAATGCAGCCATATCCCCTCTTGCTGGGACAGCGTGAGAATGCTTTCCCGAAAAATGCCTCGCGCATTTTCCAGATCCAGCCCATGCGTGCGGGACAGCGCGTTGATAACGGCGTAAATGCCGCAGGCGAAATCCAGCGTGCCTTGCATATATCTGCGCATGCGTGCTCCAGATTCACACATATAAGGTCGCCGCAGCCAGGAGGCAAGTCCCGGAAGAAACAGCCCCCTCATCAATGCCCCTCTAGAAGTAGGTCATGGATATCTTTTTAAGCTCCTTAACGCTTTCCAGCACGGCAAAGTCTCTGAGGGAGGTTGTGGAGCGCAGCAGTTCGATCACCTCTTTGTATTCATCCGGGCGCTGTCCGTGAATCATGGTATACAGCTCGTAGGGCCAGTCCGCAGCGGAGGAGGGGCGGTAATAGCAGTGGGAAATCAGCGGGTGCGCGGCTGCGGCCCGCCCGGCGGCGTCTGCCTCTTCCTCGCGGACGACCCAGGCCACCATCGCATTGTAGGCGAATCCGGCCTTCTGATGTTTGAGGCTTGCGCCGAAACGCCTGATGGAGCCATCCTGGGCCATTTCTCTGAGCAGTTGCAGCACCTTCTCTTCATCTGTGCCCACGGCTGCGGCGATATCCGCATAGGGAGTCAGACTGTCGGGAATATTTTTCTGCACGATACGCAGGATTTCGCGTTCCTGCTCGCTGAAGGTTCGGGGCCTGCCCGCGTTATCCGCGCCGGGCGCGGCTGTATGCATATTCATGGCGCTGCTCCTTTTTTACATTACACGCGGTCGCAGTTAAGCGCTTCCAGAAATTGCTCCAGGGCCTCGTCCATCTCCTTGATATAGTCCCCTATGGCGTAGTCTTTGCCGCAGCCTTCGCAGTGCAGACGGGCCTCATGGCAACTGCGCCGCGCCATAAGCGGTTTTTTGCAGCGTGCGCACGCTATGGTAGTTTGCGCGCTGCGCGGGGGGCTCTTCCAGGTGGCCATGCTGCAATTCTCCGGCTGTATCTTGACGAAAAGGGACAAATGTTTCAAAGAGTCGGCTGGCGGCGCACAGGCTGTGAAGACAGACTTTTGCCCGCAAGGCTCCGCGAACAGAAGGCCGCAGTATGTGTCGAAAAGCAGGCGGCGTCAAACAGAAGCACACAGCGCTGGTGTCTTGCAATTATATTAAACTATATCATAGAGTTAAAAGAAAAATATTTTTGCTGGCTTTTTTTATATTTTTTTTAGAAACTATCGGGAATTTTTAAGGACTATGGTATAAAGGGGGCGCTACGGCCTTCCGCCCGCCCCCTCATAGCCGCACGAACCGGCGCTTTTCCGTTTCCCGCCGCCGTCACCGCTTCAAGGCCTTTCCCGACCCCAAAAGCGCACAGAGCACATGTAAACGGACATTTTTTGTTCCAAGGAGAGAATATGGCCGTTGAAAAAGGCTTTTTGGACATAGTGCTGGAAGCCACGCTTGTGGCGCAATTGGTGATGGCGCTGCTGCTGCTCATGTCCATAAGCAGTTGGACCATGATCATCTACAAGTGGATTACCCTCTCCAGGGCGCGCAGACGTGCTGAAGAAGGCCTGGAGCGCTTCACCAACGCAAGGGACCTGCGCGAGGCGGTCCAATCGCTCGGCGGGGATGCCTCATCGCCCCTCTACCATGTGGCCCAGCAGGGCGTTGCCGAATTCAACCGGCTCAAAGAGGCCGGCAATTCCGGTGACGTAGTGGCGGATAACGTGCGCCGCGCACTGCGCCAGGGCGTGACCGAGTCCATGAACAGCCTCGGCTCTTCCGTGTCTTTTCTCGCCACAGCGGCCAATACCGCGCCTTTTATCGGGCTGTTCGGCACGGTGTGGGGGATTATGCACTCCTTCCACCAGATAGCGCAGATGAAAACAGCCTCCATAGCCACTGTGGCTCCCGGCATTTCAGAGGCTTTGATCGCCACGGCTGTGGGCCTGTTTGTGGCTATTCCGGCAACCGTGGGCTACAACAGCTTTTTGGGCATGATGCAGACCATAGAGGGCGAACTGGTCAATTTCGCAGGCGTGTTTTTGAACAGGGTGCAACGGGAGCTTAATGTTTACAGGGGCCCCAAGGCCGTGAATAATAACCCGCAAGCCCATGAACAGCCTCGCTACTAAGCGTAGTTCCACTTTGAGATACTTGCAGGTGGGGTTTGGGACGGCAGCCCCAAGTTTTTGAGGAGGCCCGTATGGGCGCAACAGTTGGCAAGAACAAGGGTTTTGTGGCGGAAATCAACGTGACCCCCTTTGTGGATGTTATGTTGGTGCTGCTTATCATTTTCATGGTCACGGCCCCGATGATGACCGAAGGCCTGGAGGTGGATCTGCCCCGGACCCAGGCGGTAGAGTCCCTGCCTACGGATACGGATCATGTGGTGCTGACCATCAGGCGGGACAATGCCATCTTTTTGAACGAGATTGAAACCGGGCTTGAATCCCTGGCGGCCCAACTGACGACCGTGGTCAAAAATCCCGGTCGGGCGCTTTTTTTACAGGCGGACAAAGAGGTTCCCTACGGGGTTGTCGTTGACGTTATGGGCCGCATCAAGGCCGCTGGCATAGAGCAGATGGGCATTGTGGCCGACAGGGTGGATGATGCGCCGCTTGAAGGCCCCGCTTCTGGTGCGACCCCGAATATGGCCCCCAATACAGGAAGACCGGGCATGCCTTCCCCCGGCGCAAGACAGGGCAGGAGCTGAGAGCCCGTGGATTTTGAGCGCCTGCCGAGCTTTCTGCTCTCTTTATGCCTGCACCTGGGCGTTGCCGCGCTGATCATCTGGTGGCCGGGGGCTTCCCCCGTGCCTGTGATCCCCAAAGCTTCGGTGGTGGACGTGTACTTCACCCTTGGCGCGCCGGGCAAAAGCGTACCCAAGGCCAGACAGGCCATACCCGAGGCGGCCCGGGGCAGACAGGAGCAGGCACAGCAGACCCCGAAGGCGCAGGAGCCGGTGCAGCCCAAAAGTGTGGCCCAGGTGGAAAACCCCATCCATGTGCCGCCGCCGCCCGAGCTAAAGGCGGTGCAAAAACCTGCGGAGACTCTGCCGGAGAAAAGTGAGGCCATCCCCATTCCCAAGGAGCCGGAAAAGGCGAAAGAGCAGGAAAAAGAAAAGGCCCCTGCCAAAGAGCCTGTGAAGCCAAAGGATACGGAACAGCCAAAGCCCGCAGAAAAAACGCCCGTTAAAGAAAAAGACTCACAAAAGGTTGACATAGATAAAGAATTGCGCGATTTGGCTAAACGAACCGGTACCCCTACCGGGGTCCGCAGTGGTTCGGGTACGGCGCGCGGCAAAGATAAAGAGCGTAGCGGCGGCAGCATAGACAAGGATCTTGCGGATCTGGCCAAGGCTCTTGGCGGTTCCGGCGATGGAGAAAGCGGCAGCGGACCGGGCGGCAGCGGCGGCGATGGCCTTGGTATGCTCGGGGACTATTTGCAGGTGGTCCAGTCACGGGTTAAGGCCAACTGGTCCTTCCCGGCCCAGGCGAACCGCCGCCAGTACTCCACCCTGGTCAATGTGCAGATCGCTCCGGACGGCACCATCACCCAGGTGCGCAGGCTGCGCTCATCAGGCAATCCTTTTTACGATGCTTCTATTGAAAACGCCCTGGCGCGTACTGCCAAACTGGAACCGCCGCCCAGGCCGGACCTGACAAATATTGATATCGAATTTGCATTTTAGTTTTTCATGGTAGGCTCTGAAGCGACCCTTTCGTGCCGGTCTTTCGAAGCAAGCTTCATGTGCCAAAGGATAGGAAGCTCGTGCGGTACACGTCACTTTTTCTGCGTCGGCTTGCTCGTGCAGCGCTCTGTCTTCTGTGTTTTTTGTCTTTACAGGCACAGGCCAAGGGCGCTTCCTACACTGGGCAGATTGTCGGGGCGGGCGAAAGCGCGTATCTGTCCAAGTCTCTTGGCAGTTCCGATGATGGAGAAAGCGGTGCCGATGGCCTCGGCATGCTCGGAGACTATTTGCAGATGGTCCGGTCACAGATCTCGGCCAACTGGTCCTTCCCGGCCCAGAGAAAGCGCGGCCAGTACTCCACCCTGGTCAATGTGCGGATTGCTCCGGACGGCACCATCACCCAAGTGCGCAAACTGCGTTCCTCGGGCGATCCTTTTTTTGATGCTTCGATTGAAAACGCTCTGGCGCGCACTGCTAAACTGGAACCTCCGCCCAGACCGAACCTGACAAATATTGATATCGAATTTGCATTTTAGTTTTTTCATGGTAGGCTTGTGAAGCGACCTTTTCGTGTCGGTCTTTCGAAGCAACCTTCATGTGCCAAAGGATAGGAAACTCATGCAATACACGCCACTTTTTCTGCATCGGCTTGCTTGTGCAGCGCTCTGCCTGCTGTGTTTTTTTTCCTTACAGGCCAAGGCCGCTTCCTACACCGTGCAGATTGTCGGCGCGGGCGAGAGCATGGTCAATATCGTGCAGGCAACCCCCATGGGCAGCGCGCAACGGGCGGCTGCGCTGCAAAAGGCCATTGCCAGCAATATGGCTGTGCTGCCCTTCGTTAACGAGATCCCCGCGCGCGGCATTCCGGGCGGGGCGAGCGTGAGCGGGGCCCAGCCTTCCGCCGAAGAGATGAAGCGCTTTGTTCTGGCCCAGGCTCAGATGCTGATCACCGCCAACTGGCTTGACGGCTCCCAGGTGGAGTTGCGCTGTTTCGAAGTTACGGGCGGGCGCTTCATGTTCGGCAACCGCTATGCCGTGGGCGGTACGGAAAACGATCTTCAGGACGTGGCCGACACTTTTTGCGCGGACTTTCTTGACGCGGTCATCGGCAACGGCTCTTTCTTCCGCTCCACCCTGGCCTTTGTCAAAAGCGCCGGAGCAAAGAAGAAGGATGTCTGGTCCGTGCGCGCCAATGGGCGCCACTTGCGCCAACTGACCAATATAAACGGCGAGGCCCTTTCCCCCACATGGTCGCCGGACGGTCGCCGCGTGCTCTTCACCCATATTGACAAGCGCTCGCACGGCCTTGGCGTGTATGATGTAAGCTCCAAAGCCCTCAACCGCGTCAAGTTCCCCGGCAACACCGTTATCGGCCCGACCTATATGCCCAACGGGAGCATTGCCGTCAGCCTGACCGATGGCAGAAACCCCAGCATTTTTCTGCTT
>DBDO01000181.1 GCA_002293605.1 Desulfovibrionaceae bacterium UBA930 | reverse complement strand
AATTTCTGACTCAGGACACTAGGGTCTGCCCTAATAGCGGAAAGCTTCCGGTAAGCCTTCTCCCTCCTCCAGATACAGGAGCACCCAGCGGCCCGAAGCCCCATCGTACAAGCCCTGCCAGTGCGGGGGCTGCTTTCCCTCCTGATCGAAAAAGTGCAGGCTGCCGCTGAAATGCCGCGATGGCGATTGAATAAGCTCCGCCCGGTTCTGGCAGATCGCCCCCCGGCATACGAAAATCTCGCCCCCAGATGCAGGCTGCCCGGCCTCTGCATCCGCTACGGCAAGGTCGAGATAGAGACGCTTTTGCCGCCAGTAGAGCGAAAGGGTGCAGTTGCCCCCCGGCAGGGCAAGCTTGCAGCTTTGGGCCGGAAGCCGGGAGAGTGGAATGATGTGCATAGAAACTCCTTTTTTCGGCAATGGTGTTCAGAGGCGAAGCCCCTGAACAAGGGAGGACAGCGGCGCAATTTGCACCCTGCCGACATTGACCATACCGGCACTACTCGGGTTTTTATATCTGGCGGCCCCGCCGCCCTCACCCGGCTCAAGCACCTCCACCAGGGAAAGCTCCGCAAGCAGCATGTGGGCCCCGGCTGCGGATTCGCGGCTCACCGAATAGCCGCGCAAGGTCATGTTCGGGTACAACTGCGCCGGAGTGGCTACAGCCAGCTTCACCGCCTCGCGCTTGTAGCGCTCAAGCTGCTCAAGGCCGCGCTCAAAATCGCTCTCCGCGCCCTGCAGCACAATGCTTACGCTGATCTCCACAGGGGCCCGCGTTTTGTTGTAATTGGCGAAACTCCCCTCCTCTATGGGGTAGGAGAGCACCTGCCCTTCGCTCCGTACCGCGAACCTCGCAAAGGAACTGAAGCTCACGGCCTCGCCGCCCTCCTCGTCCAGCAAAGCCCAGTCCTCGCCGCTTTGCAGCATCTTCTGTATGAGCTGAGTCATGGGAATCCTCCTTTTTTTCCTCAGGCCCGGACTCCCTTGTTCCAGGCCCGGGCCATAAGGCGCGTATCAAAGGCAGAGGACAGCTTGTCCGCTATGGCCTCCGCCTCTCTGGTCGGGGCGTGAATATTGATGTCCCCGTTGATGGTGGAAGTCGTGCTGTTGTCCACATAGCTGGANNCGGCGCTGTGCCCGAGCGGACCGCCCGGCAGCAGGGCCGAAGAATCGGCAAGGCCGGGCAGGCCGCTTTCTGCGGATTCCCGAGCAAAGACGAGCAAATCCCGGACGCTTTCCAGCGCTTCCCGCCATTCGGCAGGCCCCTGCAGGGGCGTGTAGGCAGGGTTGAAGGACAAAGGAGGATAGAGAGGCGCGGCAGGGGAAGATGCGGGAGGGGAGGAAGAAGCAGGGGGCGGCGCGGGCTTGGCGGAAGGGGCGGGCCTTAGAAAGTATCCCTCATCCTCATTCGGGGAAAGGCTTCCGTCATCATCATAGTCCGCGCCGCCCAGACCGTCCCTGAACTCGCTGCCCATGCCGTTAACGGCCTCTTGAAAGCCCTTGCTGATAGAGGAGAAAAAATCCGAGACTCCTTCAATGATATAGTCGGCATGCTCCCTTCCTGCATCGCCGGTAAAGTCATTTTCATAGGGCTCGTAGTTCTTGTCCGCGCCAGTAACAAAGGCGGTCCTGTTTTCCATGATTCTGTTAGGATCGTTATAGAAGGAATGGAGAGCCACGCCCACAGCACCGATAGCCCCGGCCACAGCCCCGGCTGAGAGGACTGCCGTGCCGCTGAGAGCCCCAAGCGCCGTGCCGACCTTACCGAGCTCCCCGGCTGCCCCTGTTGCAACTGGGGCGAGTTCTGTTGCTGCTGCCAGCAGGGTGGACTTATATTTTTTAACACCCTCTTTGAAGACATCTGAGATCCCTCCTGCAATTATATCGCTAGCTATGCCGAGGCCAATATCACCAAGGGCCGCATCTAAACCAGTCAGATCCTCACTCAGCTTATCCATCTTTGCGTTGAGCATGGCGATGTTCTGCGTACCGCCCAAGGATTCGCTTGCAATACTGTGCAAAGACTGCACTGCCCCCTGTACGACCGAGGTAAATTCTCCTGAGGCTTTCGCGGCTTCGTTCAGGAGTTCCGCAAATTTGGCAAGTTCCGATTGAGTCATTCCGATTGATACTTTTTCTAAATTCGCTTCCATTCGCCTTTCCTTTATTGACATTTTTTTATAAAACAGATAAAAATTTTTAAATTAGCATTTTGTGGAGCACTTCATGGCGCTCACTACCTGCCCCGAATGCCATAAGAAAATTTCTGATAAAGCTGAAGTTTGCCCTCAGTGCGGGCTCAGGCTTGCCCCTCCGCCTCCCCCTCGTATTATGTCTATACCTTTATTTATTTTTGTACTTATTTTAGTTGCATTCTCAGTCTGGCTTCGTTCATAACATTCATATACTGCTCAATTTGCTATTGCTCATTGTATCCTCCTTTATTGCGTTATGCGGCCAGACTCTGAAAAGAAGCTTCAGAGCCAGGATATATAACACAACAAGCCTTCACAATATCCTTCGCCTCTGTGCTTGGCGCATTGATGGTAATGCCGCCGTGCACGATGGAGCTTGTGCTGTTGTCCACATAGCTGGAGAGAAGGCCGGGATTCACGCCCGCTACGGCGCTGTGCCCGAGCGGACCGCCCGCAGGGAGAAAACTCCCGCCCCTCCCCCCGCACACTCAAACAAGACGGCAACAGCAGTAGAGCGGATCGATCCAGGGGGCGGTCCAGGGGGCGTCTCAGGGGGCGTCTCAAGAGCCCCGGCACAGGCTCCGCAGCCGGAGCCGGACCTTCCGCGCTCTGCGCCGCCAGGCCAGCGCCAATCTTCGAAACCGTGAAGCGGCAGTTGTGCGATCGGATATCCTTGCCGTCTTTTACAGGCCGATGCGGCCCATCAGCATCATCACTCCTATACATAATTCTTCTCCCTTTTTTGTGCCGGGCCGGTACAAACCGACCCGGTTTTCATGTTCTTGGCATGCAAAGCAAAGCCGGACTCGTCTGCATATGCCTTAGCGGCGCTTTTGTTTTGCGTCTTCCAAGGCCACCCACTCATTGTAGTGATCTACAAGCTGGTTTTCATACATGGTAAGGGCATCCTCATAGCTGTATATTGTTTGCAGCTCATAGAGGGTGGCCTTGTTGCAGCGGGTGAGCAGGCCTACCAGGGAGGAGGCGTTGGCGTATTCGGCAAAGCCCCTGCCGCGCATGGCCTGCCGGTATTGCGTCAGGCGGGGCAGCCGGACGCGCTTTCGCCGCCCGGCACGGGAAAACCCAGGTTGAGCTTCAGCGCCTCCATGCGCAGCTTGAACAGGGTGCGGTAGTCTTCAATATAGGCGTTCACGGTCTGCGGGGTGCAGCGCTCCTCCACCCCTTCCACCATGCGCGAGCAGCAGCCGAGCATTGCATCCAGCAAGGGGGCAAGCTTTTCATTATCCACCCTGCCCAGCGCGGCCAGGGCCCGGCCCAGCAAAAAGGCCCCGGCCTCTTCCTCCTGCACGCCCTGCGGGGGCTGCATCAAGGTCTCAAGTCCGCCTTCAATGCCTGCCCTGGCGAGCAAGGTAGCGGAGTCTCTGACCCAGCTTTCCATCTGATAGGCGGACATTTCCCTGATCTTGAAGCTCAGGGTCTGCTCTCTGTCCTGCAAGCTGATGATCTTTTCCTGACGTGCCATGATACGCTCCTTATGGTAATGGGTTATGGGATTGTGGTTAAATATCCGAGCGCGAGAAATCCTGAAAATCAAAGACCCACCTGGTGGCGTCCAGCACCTTGCTCAGGGAGGGAAAGGGCGAGCCGCTCTTCATAATGCCCACGGACCAGGTGAACACGGTTCTGATGCTCGGCACGGTGCAGACCAGGTTGCAGGCGTACACCCGCCTGTTGGCGGCCATGGCCTGCCACACCGTGGCCAGGCTGGCGTGCGAGGGGCTTGCCGCCTCAAGGGTGATGGTGACCGGGTAGATGGCCGGGAGAAAGCCGCCCACAAGCTTGCCGTCCACGCCCTTGCGGGTTTCGGCAACCGTGATGGCCTCCATGCCAAGGGCCTGATCCGTGCCGAACATTTGCAGGATGATGCCGGAGGGGAAGATGTCCTCCACGGTTAAAATGGCTTCGGCGTTGGCGCTGGTGATGTCGAGATTGGCTGTGTGATGCATGATGTGCTCCTTTTTTAGATGTCGCTCGGTCCCTACGTCCTGTAGGGACGCTCGCTGTCGGGCTTGTTGCTTCGCCGGGGCGAGGCCCCGGCTCGCAGCCGTCGCCCTCCCGCCCGAGACAG